>JAJDBE010000238.1 GCA_029261515.1 Nitrospinaceae bacterium
TTGGTGAAAATCAGTTCCATGCGGATGGCTAAAATGGCTTCCTTGATTTTGCGGTCGAGTTTCCGTTCGCTGGAAAGAAAAAGCGTTTTGGATAATTGCTGAGTGATGGTGCTGCCGCCTTCCACGACATATCCGGCTTTTAGATTAGTAAAAAACGCGCGGACGATGGCTTTTGGATCGATGCCAAAATGATAGTAAAAATTGGAGTCCTCTACCGCCAGAGTTGCTTGTTTTAACCGAACAGGGATTTTCTCACCGGGAACGATGATCCTCTTTTCAATGTAAAACTCGGCAATCAAATCGTCGCTGTCGGAGTACAAGCGTGTGATGGTACTGGGTTGGTAGTCTTTCAAGACCCGCACATCGGGCAGGTCTTTGGAGAAATAGAAATAAAGAACCCCCGCGCCGATAGAGCCAAGAACGGTTGCGCTGAGTATCAGAAATAAAAAGCTCAGGAGAATAATTTTTTTCATCGTACGAGGTTTTTTTCTTATGGCTGTTTTATCGGGCCGTTGGTTTTTTAGTATTTTTTCCATGGGCAGAGGATACCAGAGAATCGATTGATGAGAAAAATTTCAAAACGGCGCTACGCTCAGAGCTCATTTGAAACAACGGAATCACGCAGGTTTAAGACGACCTTCTTCCAGGTCGATGAGATCGACCCATGTTTTGACATCGGTTCGGGATGGGTCAATTTTGTCCCGCAGTTCAAAAAATCTCTTCCAGCGTTCTTCGGAATCGGGGTGGCGGCTGAGAAGCTCGTTATTGATGCGTTCTATCTCGGCTGGATTAATCGAACCGCATGCGTTTTCCACCCAATGGGATAGTTCATCCTCAGATTTTGTCGTTGCAAGCCGTACCATTTCATCGGCATCTATCTTAACAAACTCTAGAATTATCTTGTCCAGAGGACAGGGGAAAATATACTCTCCCAAGGTATCACTTTTAAAAGCGCGGGCCTTATCGATCACTCTTAGAAAGTGAACCAGGCCGTGCAATTTTTCCCTGGGGCTGCGCGGGAATGTTTTGTTGAGGTCCATGAATCCTGATAAATAAGAAGAAAGTTCGTGGGCGACAAAAGAATCGTGAAACGGGTCAGTCCAGACGAACGCGGCTCACGCGGGTGAGGTGTTTGGATGTTTTAATCGCGCGTGCGCCGTCCGGCCCGATTCGATTTCTGAACAGGTCCAGCGTGGTCAGCAGGCTCAGGTTTTCAGAATCCGCGATGTATTTTGCGCCTTCTTCGCCGATGCGGTTGAATTTGAGAATGAGTTGGTCCAACCGGGGCAGGTTGGAGGATTCGGCGATCGCTTTCGCGCCTTCAGCAGTGATATTATTGGATTTTAAGTTCAAAACCCTTAATTGGCTCAAGTAAGGCGATTGGCATAGGGCGGCGACGCCTGCATCGCTGATCTCGTTTTCTCCCAGTTCCAGAGTAACAACATTCGCCAGCATTTCCAACCCGGCCAGTTTTTTTACACCCTCATCGCCGATTTTCCGGTTCTCAAGGATCAAATTTGTTCCATCCGTGAGGTTTTTTTGCGCCAACTCTTCAATATCATCCATAGGAAACCTTTTCTAAACGTCTCATAGAATTCTAATTATATGCAATTTTAACATTTTGGGGCCAGTTTTTTAAGCGGATTTATGGACATGAAAAATATCCCGTGATAACTTCGAGGGGATACCTCTATTTTAGGAATGACCTCCTGGGGGCCATTTTCTGCTTTTTCCAGACTACTGAAAATGCATGATGCGTACAGCATTCATCAAGGAAAAATAATATGATCTGGAAAACAATGAGTTTTCTATTTTGCATTCTGTCTTTTTATCCCGCCGCCGTCTTCGGGGGTTCCTCGAATTCTCCTGCTACTTCCGGGATGACCGTGAAGAATGAATCGACCCGTTACACCTGCCCGAAGACAACCGATAAGAGCCGGCTTCCGCTCAAAAGGAGCGAGGCGCTTCCATTTCCAGAGGGCGCTTTCGTGGATGTGGCGACGTGTTTTGACGAGAGCTTGAGCGGAAATAAGGCCATTCCCGGATCAAAGAGTGATCAAAAAACACTCGAAAAGGAAAAAGCCCTGAAAAATTTAAGCCTGTTACTGAGTGTACTCTACTACCAGCAAAAAAATCTGGTGGGTAGCTATCGAGGCACGGATCTGGCTTATCAGAATCTCTTAAAGCAGAACCTGCCGGATCCGGCGGCCTACGACGATGCCCTCTCCAACTATGAAGCGGCGCTTAAAGATTATGGAGGCTATCAGGCATTTTTATCGGTTTTACCTCAGGCAGTTTCTGATTACGAAGAAAAAGGCGGAGACGCATTGAAGGATTTTACCGTTCACAACGAGGATGTAGCGATCACCCTGATGAAAACTCCCCAGCTGGCAGACTTTTCAAAATACCAGTATGAGTTGAATATAAAAGCCGAAGATTCTCTGGCCACAGGGAAGGAAATTGAAGGCGATAATGCAGAAGGAGATGAGCCGCGAGAAGAGGCCGACAATCTCTGCACGTTTATGGGAGCGTACGCCGGAACGGCAGTGATGGAAAGCCTCGTTCTGGTGACTCTGTCGAACCCTCTGGGAGCCGCGATCGGCGCGGCCCTTGGGGCGACGGTGTGCTCGCAACCCTTTTATGAAAAGATGACACTGCTTCCCACCAAACTGGGTAATGCTCTGGGCAGACAAATGGTGGATATGGGTTCCTATATAGCGGGTGGATTGCATGACATTGGCGATGTAATTTACAGCCTGGGGCGAGAATATTTATACGCCCGTCCGGCAAAAACCGCTGAGAAAATCGCCGAACATTATGAAAACACCAAAAGCTGGTTAAAAAGCAAATTGGGCCTGCAATAACCTCTGGTTTCGAATTTTAAACCCTCCCTCTTCAACCTCTCGCCTGATTTTCCTGTACACTATTCCCGGTGTAAAATCGTGGGTAACCGGGAAGGATGCGGGATTTCTTTTCTCAGCAGGGCATTCTCTCAAATCAATTTCCGATAGGAGAATTCATGAAGCCGTTTGTTGCAGGTTTAATGCTGATCTTTGCTTTGACGTTTTATTCCGTTTCCCCGGCGATGGCGGCGGAATGGAAAGGGATGAATATCATCCAGTATTGCACCGGCGATTCCGTTCTTTTTGATGATTCGACCTGCAGGGCTTACGTTCAGGGAATCATTGACGCGCACGAGCTGTATAAAGGTGAGGGCAAACACCCCAAATCCTTTTGTGCGCCTTCCGATAAGGCCGAACGGGAAAAAGGCGAAAGCCTGGTGCCCAAATGGCTTGCGACTTTTCCGGAACGATGGCGGCAAAAGCCCGTCGATCTGATCGTGCATGCGTTGAACGATATTTTCCCCTGCCGAAGAAGGTAAGGCGTTCCGATGTTTGATAATGGGCTATCCGGTTTTGTAATATCTATTAAATGCAGAAAATGGGTTCCACTTGTGTCACTCGCAAGCTTGATGGTTGTTTTTTTCAGCGGTTGTATCGCGACAAAAATTTCCCCGGAGGTGACACAGGAGGAAAAGGCAGCGCCTTTCTTTCATGGCGATGTTGAAAAAACACATCCGACGGCAACGGTCAAAACCATTACCTGGACGGTGGAATGTGAAGCGGAAGCAGGAAAAACCTGTGCCGGGCAAATGACGTTGACCTTTCCGCCGGAAATGGAATATTGCCGGCATGACTATCAGATTCTCGAAGGACCGGCAGGAGAGACCGCGCAGGTCGTCACCGTGGACAGTCGTTCCTCTCTCAAAGTGGATATCCAGGCGGTAGGCGAGTCCGGCAGTTCCCATCCCTCGCGAATCGTCGTGAGGGTCCGGGGCATGGGAATCCCCAAAGGAAGCGGACCGGAAATCCGCAAAGTCTTACATTGCAATCCCGTCGCTATTTCAGAAAACACATGAGCCCGGAAGAAATCGCGCAGGTGGTGGCGTACCACCAGGCGACGAAACATGGTTACCACCGGTCCGCTCGCGGGCCAGGATACATGGACTGGAGCAATCAGCCTGACCCCTTCCGCCGTTATTCCGGAGCGCCGTTGATCTATCTGCCGATCATCGTTCGCGATGAATCACCGCCTTATCGGCAAATCTTTCAGCCGCAATCCATTGCTCCCGTTTCTGTCACCGCTCAATCCATTTCGCGGTTTTTCGAGCTTTCGCTGGCGGTATCGGCGTGGAAGCAGGCGGGGGACTCTCGCTGGGCCTTGCGCAGTAATCCGTCCAGCGGCAACCTGCACCCCACCGAAGGCTATCTGGTCATCGACACGGTCGCAGGATTACATGACAATCCCGGCGTCTATCATTACGCGCCCAAGGAACATGCGCTGGAAGTGCGGACGGAATTTTCCGCAACTGTTTACCGCGAGTTGATGAAAAGTTTTCCGCCGCAATCTTTTTTAGCGGGCTTGACCTCGATCCATTGGCGCGAAGCGTGGAAATACGGCGAGCGCGCGTTCCGCTATTGTCAGCATGATATCGGCCATGCGCTGGCCGCGTACCGGATTGCCGCGGCGGCCTTGGGGTGGAAACTTATTTTTTTGGAAGAGGTTAAAGATGCGACGGTGTCCCGGTTATTCGGTCTTGACCGGGAGGTGGATTTTAAAGACGCTGAACAGGAGCATCCCGATCTCGTGGCCGTGGTGAGTCCCGGAAATTCAGTCGAAGCGATGCCGCTTCATCTTGATGTGCAGGGGATTGGGGAAATCGCCAGGGGAAGCTGGAAGGGAACGGCCAATCGCCTGAGCGCAGAGGAGATTCCCTGGGAGATCATAAATAGCGTTTCCGAGGCGGCCTGGAAGAAAGAGGGCGGAGCGGCGGTTCCCGCTGACAAGGCCATTATTCCCAGCGAAGAGAGGGAGATCGATTCTGATGCGTCCACACGCGAGGCCCGCATCACCACCCGGCAGATCGTCCGCCAACGGCGTAGCGCCGTGGCTTTTGACGGTGTCACGTCGATATCCAGAGAAGAATTTTATGCGATGCTTTCGCAAACCGTATCCGGGTTATGCGGCGGGGTTCCCTGGGATGCGATTTCATGGACGCCCAAAATACATCTGGGCCTGTTCGTCCACCGGGTCCGCGGGTTGAATCCGGGGCTTTATTTTCTACTGCGTGATCCGAAGAAACTAAATCTTTTTAAAAGCGGTTTTAAAAAGGACTTTGTCTGGAATCAGCCGGAAAGTTGTCCTGAAGGATTAAATCTTTACCTGCTTAAGGCAGGGGATTGCCAGCGGCAGGCGGCGCAGGTCAGCTGCACACAGGAGATTGCCGGGCAAAGCGCTTTCAGTCTGGGCATGATTGCGGAATTTCTTCCGGCTCTTGAGCACTACGGTGCCTGGTTTTACCGGCGTCTGTTCTGGGAAAGCGGCATGGTGGGGCAGATGCTTTACCTTGCGGCAGAATACGCCGGAATCCGGGCGACCGGGATCGGCTGTTATTTCGACGATCCTGTCCATGAGATTTTTGGCATTCAGGATAAGACCTTTCAAAGTTTGTATCATTTCACCGTGGGCGGTCCGGTGGAGGACACGCGGCTGACCACGCTTCCGGCCTATGTCTGGTCGTGCGAGGCGCCGGCGGGAAGTTTTGTCTCGCGCCTGGGTGCCGTTATTCCCAAGGAAACCGGGAACAGAGTTGAGGGTTTGCCGGAGCAGGCGACGGTTTCCTGGAACGGTATAAAGTTAGCCCGAATTGGCGCTGGATTATCACGGTTTTCCGCAAACTCCCTGGAGCATAAAGCGGCGCTGTCCCGCATTCTGAACAGTTCGATTAATTTGATACAGACCTCGCCTTGTGTCACGGGAGGAGAGGACGAACTATTGCTGGGAGATTTACTCAATCAGCAGATGGGCAGAGGAACTCAGAAGGTTGAGGGGGTGGTGTTTTCCTCACGGTTGGGGGCGCTGCAGGGTCTCGACACCCGTTTGTTCAACGCAATGGAAAAAAGAGGAACGCCGTTTGCCGATGTGGTTTCTCTTGCCGGCAAACAGGTTTGCCTCGACCCGGAATTTTTGCGCGATCAGCTGGATCGGTCCCGCCACCGGCTGGGGGTCGAATCTCTGGATATGGCGTTGCTTGAGATTCCAGAGGAACTGGTTCTGGCGATAGGGGCAGAGGCCTGTTTGCAACGCATCGAAAAAGCCGCCCGGTTTTTGCAAACTCAATGCGATGAAAACAAACTTGTGGGTTTTGGTATTTCGGCTCAAGGGCTGGCTTACGCGGAAAAAGACCCGCATCATCTTTCGTTCGAAAAACTGTTGGGTATGGTCGAATCGTTTTCGGGATTTGGGGCCGTTCAGTTTCACGCCAACTTCATCGAGCGCGAACCATTCATTGCCGAAAAAGAAGGGCGGTCTCTGGTGCAAAGGGCAAAAGACCGGGGGATTCTGGTGATGATCGGCGGCCCCTTACACGCGAAATACCAGGGTAACGAGTTGCTGTTGGTGGATGTCTCCGAAGATCAAAAGGAAAAAGTGGAGTCCGAGATGGGACGCCTGTTCCAGGCGCTTGAAGATCAGGAAGAGCAAATTCATTCTATGACTCTTGCCGATGGCCGTATTTTTCGCGAACTCCTGCGGCAGGCGAAAATCTCGTCGCCTTTTCAGTTCAAGAATCTGGTGGAATCGGCTTGGTGCTTCAAGCCGGAGGATCGGAAGATCCTGCTTGAAATGACCCGTGTGCTCGACAATGCCTTGTACCAGATCCGCTTGATCTTAGAGCAGGTGGTGCAGGCAAAATTTTTGCAATCTAGTGAAACGAAGAAAATCATAGACAATGTGGAATCGCTGTTCGCCGGGTTGAAACAAAACTACAAGGTGCGCTTGCGCATGCGGTCTTTAAATGACGTGACCGCTATCCGCGAGCAATATTTTCCCGAGGCTCCCGCCTCCATATCTTTGCAAACACTGGGGATTTTGTGGCTTCTGGAGCACGGCGCGGACCTGGTTGTTGCCGGGGTGACCCATGCTGACTATGTGGAGGAGGTGTCCCAAATCCTTGAAAATTTGGATTAAACTTGTTCGTTAGAGGAGATCGGGCGGGTCGGGTCATGAATGCCGCCAGAAAAATTTAAAAAATGGTTTTCAAGGATACGGCAATAATGATAAGTTTAAAGGCATCAGATAGGCTTTATTTGGGGGGTATATTTCAAATCCTTTTGGGGAGTTTTTAATTATGAGAAAAGCACTGGTACTTTTAATTGCGCTCGCTTTCTTTCTTGTTCCGGTCACCGCTATCGCTGGCGAGGGTCCGATGAAATTGCCCGCCGGGGCCAATGCCGAAGCCAACAAGCACAATGAAGAAGGCATCGATCACTGGAACCAAGGGCATTACGATGTGGCTTTGAAGCATTTTCAGGCGGCATCGAAAATTGATTCCAGTCTGGGTGAGGCTCATTTCAATGAAGCCATTTGCCTGGATAAGCTTGGGGACCATGGAAAGGCGACCATGCATTTCAAGGCGGCTAAAAAGAACGCCAATGGCAATGAAAAGATTCTGAATTCTCCGATTCTCAATGGCCATATTGGCATGTAATGAAGTCTGAAGGTCGAACGATTTTTGAGAGGCTGGCGAGTTGCCAGCCTCTTTTTTTATGGCCGCGTCTTTTTCTAACCGTCATCCGTTAGCTTTAACGTCAAGTGTTCGTGCTGGCGATATTTTGGTCTTAATTCCGGTCGGGATAAAGTTGTGTTTTCCTTATTGTTTTCTGATAGACTACTGCAAAATCCACTGATAACAGCCAACAGGAGAGTGCGATCATGATGGGCATCGGTTTTCCCGAATTAATGATTATTTTAGTCATCATTATGATTATTTTTGGAGCCGGCAAACTTCCGGAAATCGGCAATGCTTTCGGAAAGAGCATCAAAAATTTCAAAAAATCCATGAAGGAAGCGGAAGAAGAATCTATTGAAGAGCCCAAGGAAGGAAGCACTGAGGCGGCTCCGGCATCCGCAGAGGAGACCTCCGCTGGAACCACGTCTCAGGAAGCGGCCAAGAAAGAAGAAGAGATGATCGATGAAGCCGCTGAGGAGATCAAGAAGAACCGCATTGGAACGATAAGAACCCCTCACGATGGCCTGGTTCAGCAGGGCGATGTTTTCAACGAGTCGATGAAACGGACTCCTGGCGGCAGAGGCAGGGACCACGGAGTTTCACGCGACGTTTTTTAAAGCGGCAGGAGGGTTATCGAGTAGAACTTTCTCCGCCTTCGGAAATATCCGGTTGAATTTCAGCGGGTTTAAAGGCCAGCGCCCAGCCCAGAGACAACCCCAGGGCGACCCAGGCCAGTTCCTTGATGCGGCGGACGAAGGAAACGGTCAGACCCAGGTCTGCCGTCATGCCCATCGCCTTGAAAATGAGGATCAGTCCGCCTTCTTGCGCGCCGATGCTCAAGGGGATAAAAAATGTGCCGACGCGGATGAATTGCGCCAATCCCTCGATGATCCATAAGTCCGTTAAACTTGGGTCGAGACCGAGGAAATAAAAAACCAGATACAGCTCTCCCAATCCCACCACCCACCCAAGTAAGGCCAGCAGGATGGACATAAATGCCCTTCCAGGGTGATCCTTGTAATAACGGGACATCAATCCGTCGAGTATGTGTAACTGGCTTAAAAACCCGTGCTCCTTGGGTTTATTGAACAATCGTCCGAACCACGAGGCCAACACTCCCAGCATTCCCGTGATTTGAAACAGAAAAAAAAGAAAAATCAGCAGGGAAAAAATACCCATCCCCACCACGCTGACAGTTTTGAACTCCTCGGAGGCGAACTGGGAGTCGAAAATCAAAAAAATACCGGGAATGAAAAACAGGATGAGTCCGGTCAGGAATGTGGTCCGGGCCACCACTTGTGAGGCCA
>JAJDBE010000239.1 GCA_029261515.1 Nitrospinaceae bacterium
GCCCAAAATAACGGAAGGGATGAAAGACCATGAAGTTTTTACAATAATAATACTCATGCCTATGGCTGCGAATAGAGGCCTCCATAACAAGGACAAAAATTGAGTGCTTCCGATGTTTTTATGAATTTCTGGAAAAAACAAACAGAATAAAAAAACTTCAGTTAAGCCCGCCACGAGTGCCGCTCCCATAACTCCCCAACGGGGAATGACCCAAATATTACAAATCAGGTTAAATGCAGCTGCGAAAACAACAACTCTTAAAACACTCCGGGTTTTATCTGCGGACACTAAGAGATAGGAAACAAATTCATTCAGAATCAGCAGAAAAAATGGAATCGCCATGATCTGAAGCACGGGACCGGTAACTTCGTATAAGGGTCCATACGCTATATTTATCAATTGGGGCGCAAGAACTGCGGTTCCTGCTGAAATGGGCAAGCCGATCAACAATAGATAGCGTGAGGCCTGAGTCCATAGTATTTTAAACTGCTCTTCATTTTGAGAATGGGTTCGGGAAAGAAGCGGGAAAAGAGCTCCGCGGATACTCGCTAAAAGCAGAGCAAGGGATTCAATCAGCTTGAAAGCCGCGTAATACAAACCTGTCTCGGATTTGCCGATTATTAAAAATAATAGAATCGAGTCGATGCAAAAATAGATGTAGGAAAAAAGAACAACCCCGCAAATGGGCAGCGAATCTTTAAGCATTTTTCGTATCAGGCCGAGATCAAAATTTTCCCTCCAACTGTTTTTGGAATCTCTTAACTGCCATCGGGCCAAACCCAAACTGATTACCGAGGAAAGCAAAAAGGCATTTGAAAACGCCACCACCTGGTAGCCGGAGAGCAATACATAAAGGCCGAAACCAAAAAACAAAATGCGCTGGAAAACCATCAACTTAGAGACTAAAACCATTTTTTCTACAGCACGAAACACCCCCAAATACATTTCGGCATAACCATTGATTATCAGTGAAAAACCTATGATGGCGACAACCGTAAATGTTTCACGATCTAAAGACACCAGGGTAGCCGCCAGCAAAAACAAAAGGACGGAAAAAAAAGTGAGTACAAATTTCAGCGCAAAAATATTATGCAGATAAACATGCTTCAATTCGGGCTTTCGGGAAATGGCCCGAGTCAAAAATACCTTCAAACCATTATCAATGAAATTGATCACCACTCCGGTCGCAATGAAGGCAAATCCGAATATCCCGAACCCTGCATCACCTAAGTATCTGGCCGCGATGATCTGGATTCCTAAAGCAATCAGTTTGGCTAGGGCCTCAGCGGAGAACAACCAGATCGAATTCTTCACCAATCGTTGCGCAGTTCTGGTCTTTTCTTCAACCTTGCGATCTGTCATTTAATTTATTGTCACTCGATTTAATAAAACCAATTGAAATGAATTAAACCTGTGGGAGTTTTTATTTATACAGACTTAAGGAGAGAAGATAGCGATACTGCCAAAATATAAAGGGAGGAAAGAAAAATTTAGTCGCGCTTCTTTAGCATTGATGCTTTCGGTAACAGGCCTCAATGAAATGCTGAATTCGGTCCGAAAATACATCCAGGTCAAATTGAACCGCATGGTTTCTAATGGATTCAGGTTCAAACCGCTTCTCTATGGTTTCAAAATGCTTGACAGCGGCAAGGAGGGCTTCCGGTGTTTGTTCATAAAAAAACACTCCCGTCGGATGGGCGGTCATTGCCTCAGCAATTCCCGTTTCTGCTTTCCAAGTCGCCCTATCGGGGACCACCGTTTCCAGAATTCCGCCTTTCGCAAAACCTATCACCGGGCGGCCCATCGCTTGCGCTTCCAGAGGCGTGATTCCAAAATCCTCCTCACCGCAAAAAACAAACGCCCGGCACCGGGCGTAATAGGAACGAATTTCTTCATCAGAAAGCCAGCCGGTAAACCTTATATTGGGGCTGGCAAATTTTCGAAGCTCCTTCGCCCTTTGCCCCTCGCCTACAATGACCAGAGGATAGCCCAATTGATTAAAAGCTTCAACCGCTAAGTCCACTCGTTTATAGGGTGCAAACGCAGAAACGATCAGAAAAAAATCCTGCGGCCTCTCCTCTGTCGGAGAATAAAATTTACTGTCCACCGGGGGATAAATGACGCTGGATTCCCGGTCATAATATTTTTTAATTCGTTTTTGGACATGCCGCGAAATGGCGATAAACTCATCGACCCTGCGGCTGGAACGCACATCCCAACGCCGAAGACTGGGAGCAATGAGCTTCATGGCCGTTGAGGTCAATGCGCCACTCGACTCAAGATTAAAGTACTGGTCGTACTGATCCCAGATGTACCGCATGGGTGTGTAACAATAACTAATGTGCAAACTTCCTTTTTCAGGCAGAACTCCTTTGGCCACACAGTGACTGCTGCTCAAAATCAAGTCATATCCCTTAAGTTTGAGCCTCTCTATAGCAAAGGGCATCAGTGGCAAATAATGACGGTACTTTGTTTCAATGCTTGGGAAAGATTGTAAAAAGGAAGTGTGAATTTTCCGGGACTCAATAACGGACGATACTTTACCGGGAAGGTGTATTAAGGTGAAAAGGTCGGCTTGGGGATAGAGGCGGCAGAAAACCTCAAGGCATTTTTCCCCGCCCCGCATTCCTGTCAACCAATCATGAATGATTGCGATCTTCATTGAGGGCGGGGATCAATTGCGGATGAACCGAACTTTGAACCGGGAAAAACGATTTACTGGATTTGGCTCAATTGGGCTAATATTTTTCCCTTAACGTCTGAAGGAGGATTGTATTTCAAAGCCGATTCCAAAACTTCGATCGCCCGGCTGGTTTCCCCTTTTTTGTAATAACTGACCCCCAGCATTAATCTTGAGTCGTGCGATTTATTACCGCCGGGAAACTGATTGACCACTGTATCGAATTGCTTGATAGCATCGTCAAACATTTCCAGTTTGAGATAATTGCTGCCGATCCAAAACAGGATATTATCTTTTAAACTGGAAGGGGGATTGCTCAAAGCAAAATTCTGAAACAATAATATGGATTCATCGTAATTCCCGCTTTGGTATGCGGCGAGGGCTTTATTGTATTCCGGAGGAGTCGTGGCGCGTGCAACGCCCTGCGATCTGCTCATGGATCTTGGCGCAACGCCAGCCATCTTCTGCATCTTCAGCCGGGTGATCTCCTCGTTCAATTGGGAAACCTTCATCTTCAACTCCTGAACTTCCGGCTCGAGAAATTCGGATTGCGTGGTCACCGCCGAAAGACTGCCTTCCAACCGTTCCTGCGTGGCGCTGACCCTGGGCTCCAACGTCTGCAAAATTTCTTCCAGCTCCCGGACTTTGCTGATCAACGCTTCCTGCTGGCTTTGCAGACTTTGCACATCTCCTTTCAATTCCCTGGAGTCGGTCCCCTGATCAATGCTGGCGAAATCGCCATCGCTTCCACCTTCGATGAACCCGCCTTCATCGGCAAAAAAATCATCTTCACTACTGGAACCCTTGGCTTGTCTCGCTGGCTGCTCATCTTCAAAGGGAAAATCTTCTTCAAAGGCCAGGTCATCATCATCGTTGCCGCCAATCCAGGGGATATAGCTACAACCGTTTAAGACCAGAGGAGCGGCCACCAGGAACACTCCCAAAAGGCGGAAAAGAAAATTCTTTCGCAACATGCGTTTCTCCATAACATTTGGAAAAGGATTGGATAACCCTTAATTATCAACGGATTATATTATACGCTAACATTATGTCAATAAAAATTACAAGGAACTTTTTTATTCCTTTGCATTTTTTAGAAGTTGGATCATTGAGAAGCGACGGGCTTCCTTCGGTTCAATGAAACCAATGAATGCAAAGTCTCCGTGACCACATCCATTTCTTCCTCCGTATTGCTCGCCCCCAGACTGAAGCGCAGGGAAGAGCGGATCCGATCTTCCGGAACCTTCATGGCCGTAAGCACATGCGAAGGCAATGGCGAACCCGAACTACAGGCGGAACCGGTAGACACTGAAATCCCGGCGACATCGAGACCGATCAACAAGCTCTCCCCTTCCGCTCCCGCAAAAGAAAGATTCAACGTATTCGGAAGTCTAAACTCCGGGTCCCCCAACAGTCGAACATCGGGAATGACATCCCGAATCTGTTGATAAAGAAACTGCCTGAGTTTTTCGATGCGCTGAACGCCGCCCGCTTCCAGCCGCGCCTTGGCCAGTTCGCAGGCTTTGCCCAAACCGGCGATCCCCGCGACATGTTCCGTTCCTCCCCTGCGCTTTTTTTCCTGGTCACCGCCGCATATAGGGGAAAATAAATCCGTGCAAGCCTTGTTCACATACAAAACACCAGAGCCTTTCGGCCCGTTCAGTTTGTGGGAAGAAAAAGAAAGCAGGTCGACGGGAAGTTCTTTAACATTGACGGGAATCTTGCCAACACTCTGCACCGCATCGGTATGAAAGAGAACGCCTCTTTCACGGGCCAACTCGCCGATTTGCTGAATGGATTGCAGAGTCCCCACCTCGCTGTTCGCATG
>JAJDBE010000240.1 GCA_029261515.1 Nitrospinaceae bacterium
CAAAACCCTGACAGTTTTTTTCCACACTCTTTAAAAGTTTAAAATACCGCCCCGCGTCGAAGGTTCTTGAATAATTGAGAAGCTTTTGATAAATTGAGCCTTAAAATTTGCCTGCGCGCTCTTTTTAATCACTCCTCTAACCCTGCACTTGGTACGAAATTTGCTTAATACTTTATTGGACTCTGTTATCGTCGCATAAGTTTTGCAACCAACGTCCCATCACCCTTTAACAAGGTACCGGCTATGGATTTTTTGACATCGATGAAGATCAGCGCTTCCGGATTGAATGTGCAACGCCAACGGATGGAAGCCATCGCCAGCAATCTGGCCAACCTCGAAACCACCCGCACCCCGGAAGGCGGTCCGTATCGTAAAAAAAGCGTCGTCGTCAGCGCGTTGCCGATGGATGGTGATTTCGCTTCGGTTCTGAAAGACGAGTTCGGCGATATATTGAATCAGGCTCTGGTCACTCAGGTGGTGCAGGACCGGTCGGCACCGCGTACGGTTTACGATCCCGGTCATCCTGATGCCAACAAAGAGGGTTACGTGTCCATGCCAAACATCAACAGCATCAGCGAAATGGTAGACATGGTGACGACGACCCGGTCTTTCGAAGCCAATGTCACGGCGATGAACGCGACCAAATCCATGGCGCTAAGGGCGATCGAGCTTGGCCGGTAACACGCGGCGGGATTTGTTCAATAAAAATCCATTTCTCATAAACGAACGGCATGGATAAATTTGTAAATTTTCTAAGACAAGTGGGAGAGCGTTTCACGGCGCTGCCACAAGGCCAGAAGCTGGCGGTTCTGGTTCTGGTGGCGGCAGGCCTTGCCTCTATCTTTGCCATGTCGCTGTGGTTTCAAGCACCGGACTACCAGCTTCTCTACGCCAAGTTGGCCCCCGATGACGCCGCGAAAATCGTCGAGAAGTTGAAAACCGATAAAGTGCCCTACGAACTTTCAGACAGCGGCCAGACCATTCGCGTGCCTGCCGATAAAATGCACGAGATCCGCCTGCAGCTGGCCAGCGAAGGCCTGCCCGAAGGCGGGGAAGTGGGAATGGAAATTTTCGAGGAGAGCGCTCTTGGAATGACAGAATTCATTCAGAAGCTCAACTATCAGCGCGCCCTTCAGGGAGAGCTGGCGCGCACCATCAAGACGCTGGATGCGGTGGAGCAGGCCCGAGTGCATCTGGTCATTCCCAAAGAGACGCTGTTTCTCAAAGAAAAACCCCGTGGCAAGGCGTCGGTCACCGTGAAAATCAAACCGGGAAAAACCGTCACCAAGGAACAGGCGCAGGGCATCGTGCACCTCATCTCCGCCAGTGTGGAAGGGATCAACACTCAGGACGTCGTGGTGGTCGACCTCAAGGGCAATATGCTGTCTGGAAACAATGAGGGCAGTAGCAACGCCGTCCGCACTTCCACCGACTACCAGCACAAGTTAAAAGTGGAAAAACAATTGCAGGACAATATCGTCCGCATGCTGGAAAACGCGTTGGGGGAAGGCACCGTCATCGCCCGCGTCAATGCGGAACTGGACTTTGAAAACGTCGAACGAACCGAAGAAATTTTCGACCCGGACTCCCAGGTGGTGCGCAGCGAGCAATTGGTGGCCGAATCGACTTTGGGCGCACTGCCTCCCGGCGGCGTTCCGGGAGCTCAGGGACTGGTCCCAGGCGGCGAAAACCAGGGCGTCGGAACAGGACAACCGGCTAAACGGGACAAGGAAAATCAGACTTTCAATTACGAAATCAATAAAGTCATCCGGCAAATTTCAAAACCGGTGGGCACGATTAAAAAACTGTCCGTCGCCGTATTGATCGACGGCGTTTTTGTGGGGGATCCCCCGGCTTACCAGGCCCGGACGGAAGAAGACATGGCGAAATATCTGCCTGTGATTAAATCCGCTGTCGGCTACGATGAAAAACGCGGCGATCAGATTCAGGTCGAGAATGTTCAGTTCGACAGAACTTTTGAACAGGAGGAACAGGCCCGCATCGCCAAAGCGGAAACGATGGATCTGGCGTTTCAAATCGCCAAATATGTGTTAGGCGCCATTTTCATTCTCCTGTTCTTTACGCGGGTCATCCGCCCCATCATCACCTGGATGACAACCTCTCTTGAAGTGGTTCCCGACGAGCAGGGACAATTGACCACCGAAATGGATGCCGTCGAAGAAGAGAAAAAACGACTGGGAGAAGCCAACGCCGAGGCTGCGGAAATCCGCCAGGCGGTTTCGGAATTTGTCGCCCACGACCCCAAATTTACTGCAGGCATCGTCCGCAAATGGCTTAAAGACAAGAGCGTCCCTTCATCATAAGTTTATTTACGAAACGTCATGGCAAAAAATTATACAGGCCCGGAAAAAGCCGCCATCCTTCTCATGTCGCTTGGAGAGGAACATGCCGCGGCTGTTTTGGCCAATATGGATGAACGCGAAATCCAGGCGATCGGAAACTACATGTCTTCCTTGGGAGACGTGGACGTCCCTTCAATGGATTCGATCACCAAAGAGTTTTACCACAGTGTCGAAGCCGGTACGGGAGGCCTTGGCATCGCCGGCATGGATTTCCTGAAAATGGCCCTGATGAAAGCGCTGGATCCGGCCAAAGCCACCGAAATCCTGAATAATATCACCACTCCCGGAGAAGAAATGGGCGGGGGGCTTGAAACCGTCCGCATGCTGGAACCGAAAACCATCGCCACCTTTCTGACCAACGAACATCCGCAAACCGCGGCCATCGTGATGGCGCATCTGGAACCGCAAGTAGCAAGCCTTACCATCCGTGAACTTCCCGAAGAAATCCGCATGGAAATCGTGCACCGGCTCGCCACCTTGGAGCGGGTTTCTCCCAGCATCATCCGCGAGCTGGACGAAGCTCTGCAAAACGAATTCAGAGCCTCCGGAGCCGTATCCGGGAATAAGCTTGGCGGCGTGGAAGTTGCGGCCCACATCATGGGATCTCTGGACCGGGCCACGGAAACCTCCATTCTGAGCGCGATGGACGAAGTCGACCCCGACATGGCCAATGAAATCCGCAACCTGAGATTCACCTACGAAGATATTGCCAAAATTGATGATCACGGAATTCAGTTGGTCTTAAAAGAAATCAACCAGGAAGATCTTCTCATCTCCCTCAAAACCGCAAGCGAGGCACTGAAGGAAAAATGGTTTGCCAATATGTCCGAACGGGCGGCCGTCATGCTGAAGGAAGACCTGGAGTCGCTCGGACCCACCAAAATCAGCGATGTGGAAAAAGCGCAGCAGAAAATCGTCGGTGAATGCAAAAAACTAGAGGAAGAAGGGAAAATTTCCATGGGTGGAGGCGGCGGAGAAGAACTTGTCTAACAATCGCAAAAACTTTATTCGCAGTTACCTGCCTTCGGATGGGAATGAACCTTCCTCAAAATCGTCGGCGGCGGAAATAAAAAAATTTGAGATGCATGATCTGGTGGCGGAAAACAAATCCAAACGCCGCTCCTTCGTGTACGACTCGGAAGACGCGACCAACTTCGACGTCCACAACGTCAACAAAGCCAAGCAGGGTGTTATCGAAATCATGCGTGACGCCTTGAACAAGGCGAAGACTCAGGCGGCGGAAATCAGGGGAACCGCGGAAAAAGAAGCCAGGGAAACAGGCTACGCCGATGGGTTTAAACAGGGAGAATTGAACGCCAAGGAAGAATTCAAGCCCTTTCTGGAAACCACTCAAAATATGATTCAGGAGTTGAGCGGCTTCCGCAAAAAAATGTATGGCAAAGTGGAACGGGAAATGATCGAAATGGTGATTTCTCTGGTCAAAAAGGTCATTCATTTCGAACTTTCCACAAGAGAGGACAGCGTTCAGGAAATGATTCGTCTGGCGGTGCAGTCGGTTTTGGACAAAGAGTCCATGACCATCAAAATCAACCCCAAGGACAAAGAGCATGCGGAAAGTTTCCGCCCGGAATTACAGCATCTGTTCGGCGAAATCAAAAACATCACTTTTGAACCGCAAACAGGCATTGAACGGGGTGGATGCATCATCGAAACCAATTTCGGAACCGTGGACGCCCGCATGGATAAGTTGGGAGAACAGATCGACAAAATTCTACACCTCACGCCGCCACCGTTGGAAGAAAAGACAGAGGATAATCCTGAACCCTAGTTCAGCGCTATGGAAGACACGATTGATCTTAAAAAATACCGTTCCTTCATTGAAAACTCTTCCTTC
The DNA here is from genome assembly GCA_029261515.1 of Nitrospinaceae bacterium. Classification (GTDB taxonomy): domain Bacteria; phylum Nitrospinota; class Nitrospinia; order Nitrospinales; family VA-1; genus JAJDBE01. Next base: position 4,219 of record JAJDBE010000240.1, read on the forward strand.
GTTCGCAAAACGGGAAAGGTGAACCGGATCATCGGGCTGATCCTGGAAGGCAATGGACCCGCCGCTTCCGTAGGCAGTATCTGCACAATTCATCCGGGAAACAATCGCCCGCCTGTAGAAGCGCAAGTGGTCGGATTTCGCGATAACCACACCCTGCTCATGCCGCTCGGAGACCTCATCGGCGTTCAACCCGGAAGCATCATCGAATCCGAAGACGAATACCCCACGGTTAACGTCAGTCCCAAACTCATCGGCCGCGTCATCGACGGCAACGGGCGCCCGCTGGACGGCAAAGGTCCCATTCCGCCCAATATGGAATATCCTTTGATGGGAACCCCCTTGAATCCGCTGGAAAGAAGCCGGGTGCAGGAACCGCTGGATGTCGGCATTCGTTCCATCAATGGACTGAATACCTGCGCCAAAGGACAGAGGATCGGCATTCTGGCGGGAACGGGAGTGGGCAAGTCTGTGCTCATGGGGATGATCGCCCGTAACACCAAAGCCGACATCAACGTCATCGCCCTGATCGGCGAACGCGGACGCGAGGTAAAAGAATTTATCGAGGAAAACCTGGGTGCGGAAGGCCTGAAAAAATCCATCGTGGTCGCCGCCGCATCAGACCAGCCGCCTCTGGTTCGTCTGCGTGGCGCTTTTATCGCCACCACCATTGCGGAATTTTTTCGCGATCAGGGAAAGGATGTCATTTTAATGATGGACTCTGTCACCCGGTTTGCCATGGCGCAACGGGAAATCGGCCTTTCGGTCGGAGAACCGCCAACGACACGGGGATACACGCCCTCGGTCTTTTCCATGTTGCCCAAACTTCTGGAACGGGCGGGAACCAGTCAGGGAGCCGGAACCATAACCGGTCTGTACACGGTCCTCGTCGAAGGCGATGATCTCAACGAACCCATCTCCGATGCGGTACGGGCCATCCTCGACGGTCATATCGTGCTGAGCCGCGAGCTGGCGTCGCACAACCATTTCCCGGCAATCGACATCCTCCACAGCATCAGCCGCTTGATGATCGAGGTGGTGAGCAAGGAACATTACGCGGTTTCCATGAAGTTTAAGGACATTCTGGCGACTTACCGGGAAGCGGAGGACCTCATCAATATCGGGGCCTATACGCGCGGCAGTAACGCCCGGATCGATCTGGCCATTAATAAAATGGAACAAATGAATCTATACCTGCGCCAGGGAATGGATGAAAAAGTCGATCTGGAAAACTGCATTGAACAGTTGAGCGCCATTGTCGAGGGTTGATTGTGAAATTCCGCTTCGAAACCGTTCTCAAAATCAATAAAGACCGGGAAAATCTCATCAAACGTGAGATGGGAAGGATCAACACGCATCTGCAAACTCAGAATGAGCGTCTCCATTTTATGGAAGAGATCGCCGAGGAAAGAAAAAAAGAATTGAACGAAAAAATGAGGGGGGAACTGAACATCGATCAACTGGTGATCTACAACAACTTCTTTAATGGAGTCCGGCTGGAAAAGGAACGGCAGGAGCAGGTGATCGCTCAGGTGGCCGAAAAACTGGACCTCAAAAAAAAGGATCTGGTGCTGGCCATGATGAAGCGGCGGACCATGGAAATCCTCAAGGAACGGGACACGACGACCTTCAAAAAAGCCCAGAACAAAAGGGAAGTCGAACTGATGGATGAGACCGGTTCCAACCAGTGGCGTCTGAACTCATGAGGAATCAAGGCGTGTGCATACGGTGGATGATTGCCACTTTGGCCCTTTTCTTTTTACCGGGAATCTGGAGCGCTGATTCTATTTATGTTTCAGTGATAGATTCGGTATGGGCGCAGGAAACCGAGGCTGAAAAAGAGCCGGAACCCGAAAAAGCCGAAGAAAAAATTGCGGCGCCGGTTAAGCTGCCCGGTCCGGTTCCTGGAGTCAGTCCGGAAACGTTCCGCATGATCGAAATGATCGAAAAGAAGAATCGTGATTTAAAAAGACGCGAAGAAGACATCAAGCTCAAGGAACAACAACTGCTGACGCTTCAGCAGCAAATTCAAAACGATCTTAAAAAAATAGAGGACGCCATTGCCAGAAGCCAGGAGCAAATCGGAATCCAAAAGAATTTAATCAAGGAAAATGTCGAGGCGCTGGTCAAGGCTTATTCCAGCATGAAACCCCAGGAAGCGGCCAACCTGCTGGAAGCGCTCAATGAAGATCTCGCCATTCAGATTATTTCGGGGATGAAAAGCAAAGTAGCTGGAAAGGTTCTCAGCCGCCTGGATGTGAAGGTAGCAAAAAATATCAGCGAAAAGCTGGCGGGACAAAGAAAAACCACGAAAAAAAAATAATCCCCACGTAAAAAGCACACGGTTCAGGTTTCGTCCGTCTCATGTTCCTGTATTTTTTTTTCGTCCTGTTTGTTGCTTACCATACCGAAAGATATAATCATCTTCAATCCTTCTTCCACCGACATCTTGAGAAACACCACATCTTTTCTGGGAACCATCAATAGAAAACCCGTGGTCGGGTTTGGAGAGGTCGGAACAAAAACATTGATGGTATCTCCATTGGTTTTACCGGAAATCTCGCCCCTGGTGTCGCCGCAGACAATACCTAAAGTCTTCAAAGGCGCACGCGGATAGGTCAATAATACCATTTGCTGAAACGAAGGCGTTTCGGTTTGTGAAATCGTATCCACCACTTTTTTGATACTGGTGTAAATCACCCGGACGAAGGGAATGGTGTGCACCACCCGTTCACTGAGCGCCAGGACTTTCCTGCCAAAAAAATTGGTGCCGAATAAACCTACCATCGCAATGAATACAATCAACAGCAAAAATCCCACGCCGGGAATATGATACTCCTGCATCATCTTGAGCCCGGTGGGACCCAGGACCTTGGTGACCACAGGATTCATCGCACGATCCACATTGCGTATGACGAAAGCGAGCACCATATACGTCAAGCCGACGGGCACCGTCACCAATAGCCCTGCAATTAAATTCTTCTTGATGGCCTTCCTGAATTTTTTCATGATACCTGAACAAAAAATTTTAACCTAAAACCGTCCGACTCTAAAAATTCTCCGGACCTCAGATGCATAAGTTCCTGGAACTCCTCCTCTCCCCATCGAAAATTATCTGATGGCACTACTTTACACCTGCTTTAATCACAAAAACAATGGAGAATTAGAAGAGAGGATCCAACGCGTGAAAGATTTTCAGGGTGAACACTATCGCGATTCGAGAGTCTGAATGTGCTTCTTGACCTCAAACACAAGGGAGGGATAATTTACAGATCCCAACTCGACAAACCGCCGGTAATAGTGCAGTGCGGGTGTGATCTCTTTACTTTCCTCATACAACACGGCCAAATTGTAGTTCGTGCCGGGATGATCCGGGTTCATCGAGAGCGCTTGATTCAATACGGCTCTGGCTTTTTCAAATTCATTTTTATTTTTATACACGATGGCAAGATTGTTAAACGCTTCCAGATTTTCTGGATTGAGGTCAATGGCTTTTTGATAATTTTTTATGGCTTCCTGATAATTTTTCTGCATGTAATACACAACGCCGATGTTGTTGAAGGCTTTGGCATACTGCGGATTGAGGAAAACCGCTCTCAGGAATTCGTCAATCGCCCGGTCGAACTGCCCCATTTCCTTGTAAACCACTCCCTTGTTGTTATAGGTATCGGCATTATCAGGATTTAGTTGTTCCGCTTTGGAATAATTTGCCAGCGCCTTCTCCCATTCTTTGGCCTGCTGGAAAAACAAACCGCGGTTGAAAAAATAGTTGCTGTTTTCAAACACATCGTCTTTACCGCCTGGGGCCGTGGTCACAATATCCGCTTTGCCATCGGCTGGCGGCAAGGAAGCCACCTCTTCGCCTTTTGTCTTTAAATCAATCGTCAACTTCTGACTCCTATCGGGTGCCTTTTGTACCGGAATCGGAGATTGAGGAATCAATTGTTCGATGGTCGTCCCCTCTTTTTCCATGGGTCGAACCTGCGTATCGGGTGCAACAAGCGCCGCTTCTTTTTTAATCTCACGGGGAGGCATTGCCTGCTTCACCTCTTTTGACTGCAAGACCTTTTTTTGCAGAACCGGCTGGGCTTTAACCGCTGGACTTTTTCTGGTTTCTACCGGGGGAACCTTGACCGGTTTTTTAATGGCAGGCTTGGCGGCTTTTACAGGAGCCGTCTCTCGCTTTACGGCAGACGGAATCGATTTTGAAGGGGCGGGTGCGGGCTTTTCGACCTGAATCGGCTTCGGCGTCGCAATTTTTTCCGGGGCAACGGGTTTTCTAAGATCAAACGCGCCAGTGGAAATTAGATAAAATAAAATCGCCGTTGGCAGGATCACCAGAAGAGAAAACCGGGTCGCCGTCATGAACCCCGGGTGTCTGGACAACACGCTCTTCGGCACCACGTTGATTCCCAATCCGGAATCCATTCTGGGTGGGGATTTTTCTTTAACCGCCTTTTTCAGACTATCGGCAATCAGACTCACCGCAACCTCCTAATTCGATTTCGCCACAGAAAGAAGGATAGGATTGCGTCCGGAAAACTTCAAGGCATCCACATGAATCCTGGCCGATTTGGCTTCCTTAAAAGGACCAACATACACCATATACCATTCCTGTTCGCCGGAAGCCGCTTGCCTCAAATAGGCATTAAAGCCTTCTTCAGCGAGCTTGCGAACTTCTTCCTTGGCTTCGGCGGAATCCTGCAGAGAATAAAGTTGAATGCGGTAATCCCCTGCCGCTTCACCCGAAGCCTTGTCTTTTCCGGACTCTGCTGGCGAATTCACTGCGTCCACCTTGCCGGATTCTTTATCCAGAGAAACCGATTTGGGATCGACTGCCGCCGTTTGAACGGGTTTAGGCGGCGATACCTCCTTTACAGGTTTGGCGATCGGTGGATTCGGCTTTCCCACCTCCAGGCTTTTTTCGTTAAGAGAAACCCGCGAAGTCGGCACATTCAAGATCGGAATTTCATTGACGCCCAAACGGGATAAAATCTTTTTTCCCTCGGATCGCCAGTCGACATCAAACTCCGAGACGGTGAAAAAAGCCAAACCGGCAAGAAAAAACAGGGCGGAAGCAAAAACCGGCATCCGGTTGGTTAAATAGTAATTGCGAAAATAACTTTTGTCCTCTTCACCCATCAGGCTTTTAATTCCCTGCTTCACCTGTGGCCGGTCGATCGAATCCACCTGTGCGTTATATCCAGCCAGAAGCGCGCGGTCGCAAACGAGATTGATCAATCTGGGATAACCCTTGGAATAATTGTAGACCTCTTTCAAAGCCGGGCGCGTGAACGTGACTCTGGACCCGGCCCCCGCCACCAAAACGCGATGGTTGATGTATTGAACGGTTTCATCCGGCGACAGCGGCGTGATCTCATAACGAATGGAGATGCGTTGATTGAGTTGTTTGAGTTCCGGCAGTTTTAATTTGTCATTCAGTTCCAGCTGGCCGACAAAAATGATCTGCAGGAGCTTTTCCTTTTCCGTTTCCAGATTGGATAAAATCCGCAGTTGCTCCATCACATCCAACGAGAGGTTCTGTGCCTCATCAATGATCAAAACCGTGGACCCTCCGGCGCTGTGCTGGGCCAGGAGAAAAGCGTTCAAGGCATCGATGAGTTCTTTTTTAGAGGCGTGGTTGATCCACCCCATGTCCGGTTCGGTTTCTTCCTCTTCCTCGATAGGCGTGGCAAGAGATTCAGGATCGATCGCGATTTCATCGCCGGAAGCATTCGCGGCAACCGCTTTTTCCGTATGTGCTGAGGACCGCACGACACCAAGGTCGTGGACGCAGGTCCTCAGCAAATCCATGTCGGACAGCATGGGATTGAGAATCAGGGCCACCTGAATGTTCCGTTCCAGCCGGTCCAGAAGACAACGGCACAACGTGGTTTTACCGGTTCCCACATCCCCCACGATGGTCATGAACCCTTCCCGCTGTCTTATGCCATAGAGCATGTGATCCAAAGCGCCCTGGTGCTGTTTGCTGAGGTAGAGAAATTTGGGGTCTGGAGTCAGGCTGAACGGCTTCTCATTTAACCTGTAGAAACTTTCGTACATAAGAAGTTTACTTTCCTTCAGATAAGGTTGGCATTTTGTAAGTCTGCAATGGCAACTTAAATCGCTGCAACCGTTTTTCTTCTATGCGCCAGCGATCGTCCACCGCGGTTCCCACCATGATTTCAGGAGTGATCAGGATCACCAGCTCGGATTTTTCAATCTTTGTCCGGTCTTCGTGGAACAGCCCGCCCACCACAGGAATCCTTTCCAGAGGGTACGTCGGTTCGGTTTTGGGTCCGTGTCCGATTGTCATCAAGCCGCCGATGACCACTGTCTGTCCATTCCTCGCAAGGACGACGTTATTCGATTCCTGCACATCCAGTATGGGCACTTGAATGGCTCCATTGGGAGACGACCGTTCGCCTGCCTTGCGGCTGATGCGGGTGTGCAGGCTCATCATGACATTGCCGTTGACGTTGATCTGCGGCACGACATC
>JAJDBE010000241.1 GCA_029261515.1 Nitrospinaceae bacterium
TTAGACATTGCGGAAAAACGCATGCCGCAGGACGGCAAAATTAAAATGCGCTATGGCAGGAAAGATATTGAATTCCGTGTCGCCACTTGCCCGACTGTCGGCGGCAATGAAGATGCGGTCCTGCGTATTCTGGCATCCAGCAAACCCTATCCATTGGATCAAATGGGGTTCAGCGACCGCAATCTAAAACTGATTCAGCAGATGATCGCCAAGCCCTATGGCCTGGTCCTGGTTGTCGGTCCCACAGGTTCAGGAAAAACCACGACTCTGCATTCATGCCTCGGCCATATTAATAATGACGAAAGAAAAATCTGGACGGCGGAAGATCCTGTCGAAATCACCCATGACGGGTTACGACAGGTGCAGATGCTGGATAAAATTGGCTTGAATTTCGCCAGTGCAATGCGTTCTATAGTTCGAGGCGATCCGGATGTTATTATGGTGGGTGAGATGCGTGATACTGAAACCGCCTCAATCGGCTTGGAAGCATCTCTAACCGGGCATCTGGTTTTCAGCACCCTTCACACCAACTCGGCGCCCGAAACCATCACCCGTCTACTTGATATGGGGATGAACCCGCTCAACTTCGCTGATGCACTTCTATTGGTTGCCGCTCAAAGACTCGTTAAAACTCTTTGCAAGGAATGCAGCGAGGATTACCATCCCAATAAAGAGGAGTTTGAAATTCTTGCCAAAGAGTACGGGGTTAAGGATTTTGAGAAACTTGGAATAAAGTATTCAAAGGATTTGACTTTAAAAAAACCAGTGGGCTGCGCGGCTTGTATGGATACGGGCTATTCCGGAAGAATTGGTGTGCATGAGGTCCTCGAAGGGACTCTGGAAATGAAGCGAAAGATCATGCAAAAATCCCTTGTAGATGAATTACGGGAACTGGCCAGAGAAGAAGGTATGGTCACTTTAAAGCAAGATGGAATTCAAAAAATTTTCCAGGGCCATTGCGATCTCAAACAGGTTTTGACGGTTTGTGCCGTTTAAGAAATAATTTTAATATCAACAGTACAAATTTTATAAGTATCTAATGAATCCTGCTTCAGAAACCATAGATCAAACGCAAGAGAACAGCCATAGCGAGGAACCCTCACGGGAGATTGGCCTGCGCATCCGTTCCATAGAGAATATGACCGAATCCCTTGAGGATTTGCTCGAGGACCTGAAGCATCACTTCCATTGCGACGCAATCACCATCTTCGCTCTGGACCGCGCCAACCGTCAGCTTTATTCCAAAAATTATATCTCCGATGTCATTCCGGAAATCCGGGTGGATATTTCCCTGAAAAACCTGGCCGGATTTGTCGCAGCCACTGGAAAGTCGATCAATATTGACAATGCCAATGATCCAGACGAGCTGGCCAAACACCATCCTCAGCTCACCCACGGCGTCACCACCGATGAAACACTGGATTTTAATACGAAATCCATGTTGGTGATCCCTCTTCCATACAACCGCAAGCTGATCGGCGTCCTTGAGGTAATCAATAAAAAAAATGAAGGCGTTTTTTCCGAAGAAGATTTAAAACTTGCCCGGGATCTTTCTCCTGCCATGGGCCTTGTTCTGGCAAAACTTGAAGAAGAAGAACGCCTGGGAATTCAGCCCAAAAAAATAGACTGCTCTGTATCTTCACCTGACGCAGATGAAAATTCAGGAGTCTCTTCGGAAGAAAAGCTTCACAAAATATCACAAGCCATTCATTCGGCCAAAAATGTAGATGAAATTTTGATCGAGCTCAAAGATTCCATTTTGGAAATTTTTGAGGCCGATAAAATCACCATCTACGCCCAGGACTCCGCCACGAGTGAAATTTACTCCAAATTCAAATCCGGTGACGAAACCGCTGAAATCCGCGTCCCCATTTCCCCGGCCAGTATCGCTGGCTGTGTGGCCATGATGCAAAAAAGCGTCACTATCATGGATGTGCACCACCCGGAAGAACTGCAAGCCTATCACCCGGACTTAAGTTTTGATGACTCCTGGGATAAACAGTCCGGTCAGGAAACCAGAAACATGCTGGTCTACCCCATGATTCACAATGAGAAACTCATGGGAGTCCTGCAATTAATCAACAAAAAAGATGAGGGCCTTTTTACCGAAAGGGATGAGCGTTTTGCTTCGCTCATGGCGGAGACTCTGGCGCTCGCCATTTCCAACCAGGAAAAATTCGTCGCCGCAAAACCAACAAAATTCAGCTATCTCATAGACAATGGACTCATCAGCGAGGAAGAGTTGGCTTCCTCTATCGCTCAAGCCCGGAAAAGCCAGATCGACGTGGAAGCCATTTTGCTTGGAACAGTCAATATTCCCCGCAAGGAATTGGGAAAATCATTAGAGGTGTTTTATGACCTCCCCTATTACGGATATCACGATTCTATTATTTTACCCAAGGAGGTCCTCTCTGGTTTAAATAATAATTTTCTGGCGAAAAACTATTGGATCCCCATCCAAAACGACGGCGCCAAGGTGGTGATTCTTACCAATGATCCGACCCATCCAGACAAACTACAAAACATCAGGCAAATTTTCTCAAAATATGAAATCGAGTTGAAAGTAGGACTGAAGGCAGACATCATTGATTTCCTGAATTCGGTTTTGGGTGTGGAAGAAACTCAGTTCGAGGCCCCCGAATCCGAAGAAATGTCGAGCTTGTTGACCGCTCTACAAAACGAAAAAGAAGAAGAACTGGTTGATACTCAGGATGATTATGATGAATCCAATGCCATCAGTGAAACAGACAGCACCATCGTTCGTCTGGTCAATAAGATCCTGATCGATGCGTATGATCGCGGCGTTTCAGACGTTCACATCGAACCTGGGATTGGCAAGGATAAGGTCAATGTCCGCTTTAGAAAAGATGGAGAATGCGTGGTTTATGAAGAAATTCCCTCCCTGTACAAGCAGGCGATCATCTCCCGTATAAAGATCATGTCCCGGTTGGATATTGCGGAACGGCGCATGCCTCAGGACGGTAAAATTAAAATGCGCTACGGAAAAAAAGAAATCGAATACCGTGTCGCCACCTGTCCAACTGTGGGCGGCAATGAAGATGCGGTCCTGCGTATTCTGGCCCAAAGCAAACCGCTGCCGTTGGAAAAGATGAACTTTATCGAACGTAATTTAGAACTGACTAAAGAGCAAATAAGCAAACCCTATGGATTGGTTCTGGTGGTGGGTCCGACCGGATCGGGTAAAACGACAACCCTGCATTCCTGTCTCGGCCACATCAATACTCCCAAAAGAAAAATCTGGACGGCGGAAGATCCTGTGGAAATCACCCAGAAGGGACTGCGGCAGGTGCAGATGCTCGACAGAATTGGCTTGAATTTTGCCCGGGCCATGCGTTCTTTTTTACGGGGAGATCCGGATGTCATCATGGTCGGTGAAATGCGCGACACCGAAACCGCTTCGATCGGCCTCGAAGCCTCGTTAACCGGGCATCTGGTTTTCAGCACCCTGCACACCAACTCGGCGCCGGAAACCATCACCCGTCTCCTCGACATGGGGATGAACCCACTCAATTTTGCCGATGCATTGCTGATGATCGCCGCGCAACGGCTGGTGCGAACCCTATGCAAAGAATGTAAGGAGGATTACCATCCCTCCAAAGAAGAGTTTGATATCATTGAGCAGGAATATGGCCCCGAATCTTTTAAAAAGCTTGGAATCGAATATAATGACGATTTACTTCTAAAAAAACCCGTCGGCTGCCAGGCTTGCGGGGACACCGGGTATGCAGGCCGAACCGCTATCCACGAAATCCTCGAGGGCACTCAGGAAATCAAACGCCTCATCGTGAAAGGCGCTATGGTGGAAGAAATCAGAACCCAGGCCAGGGCCGACGGCATGGTCACCCTGAAACAGGATGGCATTCAGAAGATTTTTAGGGGGGATACCGATCTGAAACAAGTCCTGGCGGTATGTATTGTTTAAGTATTTAATAATATTTCCCATACAACTCTTTCGCCGGTATGGCAAAAGAAGTTCATAGCAAAAACAACTTTTGAAGGCGCCTTTAAAAATATAGGCTTCCCCAACTTCAAACGATTTTTTTCAAATTTCCCGCCTTTTATTTTCCCCAAATTTAAAAAACTATGGTATTAAATTACTGATAACCACAAACTTTTCAATTAATCACCCATCTTTGCCGGAGGACGACCCAACCTTTTCCAGCCCTGTGAAATCGTTTGGATCGCGGATACTACACAAGTACTATGGGAGACACTCAAAAGATTCCTGTCATCAAGGAAAAAAAATCCAATGGCAGCGGTGGTCTGGAAAAAATCGGCTCCCAGGCGCAAAATCTTGATCTCGCCTCCCTCAATTCCCTAACGGAAAACTTAAAGAATATTTTCGATTGCGAAGCGGCAACCCTATTCGCTTATGACAATGCCAAAAGGGAACTCTATTCGCGAAATTTCCGATCCCAAAACAACGAGGAAATCCGGGTGGATATCTCTGTCAATAACCTGGCAGGATATGTCGCCGCCACGGGGAAACCACTCAATATAGAGGATGTGCATTCAAAAGAAGAGCTTGCCAAACATAATAAAGATCTGACCTACGACGATTCCTGGGATCAGAAAAATGATTTCAATACCCAGTCCATGATGGTGGTTCCCCTGCCCCACCAAAACAAACTCGTAGGTGTCATGGAAATCATCAACAAAATATCAGGTGGAAATTTTTCCGAAGCCGATTTTATGAAGGCCAAAGCCATCTCTCCCATGATGGGTCTGGCTTTGTCAAAAATCGAAGAACAGGAATCCAATAACGGGAAATCATTAAAAAAGAAAATCAACCAGGAAGAACAACTGCGCAATCTTTCCCACGCCATCCACTCAGCTAAAAATCTGGATGAAGTTCTGCTTGAGTTAAAAAAGCCGCTTTTGGACATTTTCGATTCAGAGGCGGTCACAATTTACGCTCTTGATTCGGAAAAGGATGAGATATTTTCCAAGCTGAATTCAAATGAAACCATTGAAGAAATTCGCCTCGCAATAGGCCACACCAATATTGCAGGTTACGTTGCCGCCGAACAGCGTCTGCTCAATATTGCCCAGGTGGAAAACTCCGATGAACTTAAAAAGTACAGCCCTGACCTTTGCTTTGACGATTCCTGGGACAAGAAATCCAAGATAAAAACCAAGTCACTTTTAACCATTCCTCTCCTTCACCAGAATAAACTCATGGGCGTTTTACAGCTTGTGAACAAGAAGAACGAGGAAAGTTTTAACGCCTTCGATGAAAATAATGCGTTCCTCATTTCTGAGACGCTGGCGCTGGCTTTTCATAACCTGGAAAAATTTGTAGAACAAAAGTCGACAAAGTTTAGCTTGTTGATTCAAAATGGATTTATAACAGAGGAAGAGCTGACTCTGACTCTTGCCAAGGCTCGGAAAACCGGAATAGACCCTGAAATTCTGCTCATCAAGGACGTTTACCTCCGACCGGTCGATATCGGCAGATCCCTGGAAAGTTTTTATAAATTACCCTATAACGGTTATGATAAATCCACAGTTCTTCCCGATCCTGAAATTTTGGGATTGGAGATCGACACCCTGCAAAAAGAAAAATGGGTGCCTTTGAAGTATGACGACACTGGAATGATAGTCTTAATCAATGACCCTTTTGATCAGAATAAAATTGACAAAATCAAACAGCGGTTTCCTCAACAAAACATCGAATTCAGGGTTGGGTTAAAAATGGACATTCAAAAACACATCAACTCTTTTTACACAGATGAAGAACTCGCGGATTTACAAAATCCAGATGATCTCTCTGCGGGGGATGAAATGAATTCTGAGGGTGATGATTTCGATTTGGTCGTCGAAAAAGAACTGAAGGACTTTGTATCCACACAAAAGTCCGGGTCCGCCAAGCCCTCGCACAAGGTTTTTGATGAGATTGTTTCTATTGCAATCAAGCAAGGGGTAACGGATATACACATTGAGCCTGGCGGAGAGGGAAAAAACATTCTTGTCCGGCTTCGTAAAGAGGGCGCCTGCCGGGTTTTTGAAGAAGTTCCTTCCGTTTTTCAAAAAGAAATTATCGCTCACATTAAAAATCTGGCTGACCTGGACTCTTCCGTCACGCAGTTACCGCAGAACGGAAATTTTGAATGGTCCCTTGGTCCCAATAAATTTGATCTGAAAGTCGTTATTTTCCCAACCATAGGGGATCAGGAAGACGCCATGATCCGGGTAGCCCCGCTCGGCAAACCGGTTCCCGCTTTAATCCCTCTGACTCAAATGGGCATTGCCGATCCTAATCTCGACAAAATAATGGCCCGCATTCATTCGGCCAAGGGCATGGTCATTTTGACCGGGCCTGAGGGACCGGGAAAGACAACCACCCTGCACGCTTTACTGGGGCATCTGAATACATCTGATAAAAAGATTGTGACCGCAGAGGACCCCGTTGAAATTGTGCAGATGGGATTGCGGCAAATCCAGATCAACGAGGAAGTCGGTCTCAATTACCAGTGCGCTGT
>JAJDBE010000242.1 GCA_029261515.1 Nitrospinaceae bacterium
CTGGAGGAATTATTGGAAGGTTACCGGGAGGCGATGGACGAGACGGAAACCGACGAGCGCCTGCACGAATTGAAAAGCAAGGTCGCGAAAATGGGCGAGGTGAATCTGGCCGCGCTGTCGGATTTTGAACAGACCAACGAGCGGTACGAATTTTTAAGCGGTCAGGAGCAAGACCTGGATCGGTCGATCAAGTCTCTGCACGAGGCGATCGAGAAAATCGACCAGACCACCCGTCAGCATTTTGAAGAGACGTTTTATCAGGTGAACGAAAGTTTCAAGACCTGCTTTGAGCGCCTGTTCCAGGGCGGGAGGGCGGAACTGATCCTGATCGACCCCAGCAACCCGCTCGATTCGGGAATCGATATTTTTGCCCAACCCAAGGGCAAAAAGAACCAGAGCATCAACCTCCTGTCGCAGGGGGAAAAGGCCATGACCGCGATGGCGTTGATGTTTGCCATCTTCAAAGTGCGGCCCAGCCCCTTTTGTCTGTTGGACGAAATCGACGCTCCGCTCGACGAGGCCAACGTGATCCGCTTCCACGACCTGCTGGAAGAGATGTCGGACGAGACCCAGTTCATCCTCATCACCCACAACCAGAAAACCATGTCCTTCGCCGACGTCCTGTACGGCGTGACCATGGAAGAGCGCGGCGTCTCCAAAGTCGTCTCGGTGCATTTGAACAACTAAACCGGCGAATCGTTTTCCAGATTAAAGCGGGCCTTTTTTAAGAGAAGTTTGGGTCCGAACTATATGATTGTGGATGAACGCCGATAGTTCTATCCAAAGCCTGCCCTGTGCCAAGCGAAAAGAATAGGAAGCCGAGAGAATAATAAAAATGAATATAGACAGACGATGTATAAAGTTGTCGGAATCAATTTATCTTGCTTATAGCAGTCTTAATCTTTATTGGGGAATAACAAAAAATGCTAAGCAAATAAATAGGAAATTTCCAAGTTTCTTTGGGATGGTCCAGCGCATTGCTTTAAGTTCGGCAATCTTGGAGATATGTAAAATATACGAATTAAATGACAGATATAAATTATATTCGATCCCTTCTCTTTGTGGTTATTTTGAGAATAAGGAGCTATTTTCTTCCCCTGAAAAATTTGTCGTTGACGCCAGGAAAATAGGCATTCGTTTTGGCAAAAAGCGAAACGACCTACCTTCTTTTTTTTCTGAGCGGATTAAAGACCAAATCAAAATTAAACCCGTTGAATCCCCAAACCATTTGCAAAGCTTTGAGTGGATGCGAGAGGCTCTTGAAAAGGCGTTGTCAATGCGAGACAAGCAAATAGCCCACGCTGAAATACATTCTGATAGAGTCTTTGGACCAAGCATTCATAGAATGGAAAAACTATTGCGTTGGGCAGAAAAATTTGTTGATGTTGTTAGTGACAATTTCACGCAAAATGAAGTTTGTAGAGACACCAAAGGTGATGCAGATAGAATTAAACCTGCAACTTCTAGGGTTTTGCGAGAGCTAAAAGTCTTTTGAATGGCGCCTGGCAGACTTTGTTTGCCGACAAAACCGGAAGGGGACTCACATGGAAATCTCGACGATTTCCTCTTCAATGGAGGGGATGGGTTCGTTGTGCTTTTTTAAACTCTCCAGATAACCTTTGATGGCGTCCTGAATATTTTCCATCGCCTCGTCGCGGGTTTTTCCTTGGGTCACGCACCCCGGAAGGGTTGGGCATTCCGCCACAAAAATCCCGTCTTCGTCGACTTCAATTAAAATTCTGAATTTCATAATGGGAATGTTCTCCAATAACCCATTGTACATAAGTCCTCGCGCTTCAATTTCATCAATATAACAACCCGCATGGTCAAATGCAACGCGCAGAGCCTCCTTGACGGCTCCGGTCTTATTTTTCCCCCTTCAAAACCGCTTCGCGTTTTTTTTGGTAGTCGTCGTAACTTTCCCGCTCCGGGCAGGGGGTGGCCGGGTCGTTGGCGCACTGGTTCAACCGGTAGCCTTGATTGGTCTCGTAAGCGGTCCGCTTCCACCAGTCGCCGTCGCTCGTACAACCGGCCAGCGCGGCCGCGAATAAAATTCCCAACGGTAATTTCTCAAGTTTCATTTCCGTATTTTCTCCGATAGCTGTTGGCTTCATATTAAAAAAAACCACGGAGGCCTTCGGCCTCATGAAATCCCCCTCACCTTCATCCTCTCCCGCGGTGGGGAGAGGAACAAAAAGGAGGTCTGATCATTAAGGCCGGTACACGGCGGCGAGGATGACGCCCGCAATTGCAATTTCCAAAGTTCCGCCGACGCACCATTCCACGACCAGCATGCCGGGGAGCGGTTGCACGGCGTAAAAAATCAGGTTGGGCGCGTTGAAAATCAGGCCTATCAGGAGTCCATACCGCGCGCCTTCCGCCAGCCCTTCGTTTTTATATCCGCGCAAAAATATCACGCAAAATAAAACCGAAAACAACAACTGACCGAGCGTCAGCCAGATGAAATAGGATTCCATGTCGGATTCCGGCCGCCAGAGGGACGCGGTCTGGCGATAGGTTTCTTTAAGGATCACGCCGTGGAAAATCCATTCGTAAAAAAACACGAAGGCGAACACGGCGAGGCATGACAGGCCGAATCGTTTAGCGTTCATATTCCTCCTTTCCCGGCGAGGCGCATTTTTTCCCCGCAATAAGCAAACTAAGCGTCTTTGCGGCGAGCCTGTTTTTTCGGGCTTTGGATATCCCAGACGTCTTCGACGTCTTTCAAGCGCGACAGGGAAACCTCTTCCGCCCAGAGGGAATACAGGGCGTTGCCAGCCCAACAGTATTCGCCGTTCCGAGTCTGCCCTGTCTCCACGCTGATGCGGTACCAATCAATCGCACCCAGGTGGCTTAAAAAACGAAAGTGGCCATGGAACCGAGGTAGGCGACG
>JAJDBE010000243.1 GCA_029261515.1 Nitrospinaceae bacterium
CAGGTATGAGCCGGACAGCATATTGGCGAAGAACAGCCCGGCCAGGGCGATGAACAGCGCCGGAAACGCGTAACCGCTGAGTTTAAAATTGCGCGTCATATTACGCCGGGTTGGGTTGCCAGTCGGAAATCGTTTTAACGATTCTCTCCGCCGCCCGTCCGTCCCAAAACGGCGGAGACGCTCCCGTTTTGCCGCCCCCATCGAGAACGCGCCGGGCCTCTTGCAGAATTTTATTTTTATCGTTTCCCACAAGCGTACTGGCGCCTGTTTTCAGGGTGACGGGCCGTTCGGTATTTTCCCGAAGGGTGAGACAAGGGACTCCCAATATCGTGGTCTCCTCCTGCATTCCCCCGGAATCTGTCAGGACCATAGCGAGGTCTTGTTCAACCAGACCGCGAATGTCGTATTCGCGAAAAATTTGCGGATTCATAGAATCTCCATGGTCATATTTTTTGGATCATAAAGGATATCCTACCAAAGCGCACCCGTCTTGCCGAAGTTTTCTCTTTTTATGATAGTATAAACAGCTTTAAAAAGGTCTCCTCCAGGGGGCCAGTTTTAGTCCATAAACCTCCGTTGCCGCCCGCCAGGCTTTTGATTTCATGATTCCTTCTTTTTTTTCCGCCTTGTCCCCCCGGTGCAAACAATGGATCTGGTTTGGGATATTTTTGCGGTTTTTGTTAATGCCCTTCACCGCGCATACGGATCTATTTTTCAATTTTGCTTATCCCTCTTTGTTGTGGGGAGAGGGCGTTATGGATCCTTATCTTTTCATGGATGAGTATTATTCCAGAAAAGATTACATTGGGTTTTACGGTCCACTGGCTTATTTCATTGCGGGAATGTGGTCGGGTTTGGTTCAGTGGATAGTTGGAAGCGAATATCAAATTTGGATGCATGAAATCATTGATACGGTCGGTTTTTTTAATTAGACGTTGTTTACCCTGCCGGGTTCGGACGAAAAGTTTCTGGTTATTTTTCTGTGGAAATTGTTGTACCTGATTTTTGAGGGAATCGCTTTTTTTTGCCTTGTTTCCACCCTGTCTTCGGAACGGGAGAAGGAATGGTTTGCTGCATTTTGGGCGACGTCGATCATTCTCTTGTACGGAATTTATTGGTTCGGACAGAGCGGCGTCATTTGTATTGCATTTATCTGCATTGGTTTATATTTGAATCATCATGGCGGCGCCAAAAAATGGGTTGGTTTCTTTTTCGCGCTTGCGGTTCCCTTCAAGCTTTTTCCATTGTTGTTGTTGCCGTTTCCTTTTTTAATGGCCCGGGGAATCAGGGAGAAGTCAGAGGTCGTGATTTTTACGTTGGTCCCGCTTCTAGGTATTTATGTTCCTTTTGTCGCTCATTCCAATAATCTGGTGTTTGCTATTATCAATTCGGGGTTTGCAACAGACCAAGTCGGGGGAATTACCTGGAATTGGGTTTTGATATTGGGGAAACTAGCGCAGGTGGCGGGGTATTTTGCTCTTTGCTGGCACGCGTCTTCCAGCCGTGATGAAAACCCAAAAATTCTGATGCGGTATGTGTTTATCGCTTTTTTATTGTTGTTGTGTACCCCAAGAAAAATTCATTACTTTGTGTGGCTGGCCCCATTTTCGTTTTTATTTTTAATAAATAATAAACCGTATCGTCGTATTTTCTCCGTCATAGTGGTTTTATTATTCTTTGCGGTCCTTTCAACAAAGCAAACGTTTTTCGGGTTGCTGGCGCCTTTGAACAGCGATTTTTTCATGAGCTTTCCCGGCTGGATGGACATTACTTATCGCCTGATTCCATCGGGAAATCATGTGAAGTTCGCCGTCTTGATCGTGTTTATATTAATGGCGCTGACGTCGGTCGATCAGATTTTTATTTTATATGGCAAAAATTCGATTTTTAAATCCGAAAATATCGGCAACAGTAAGAACCCGTGGAGACCCAAAGTTCCATTGTGGTTTCCGGTTATGATAATTTCAGGCGTTGCCGGACTGCTCGTATTTTCATTGCCGCAAGTTTATGAGCCTGCGAAACCCTATTTATTCATAAGAGGCGACTCCCAGTGGTATCGCCCTTCAAAGAAGGATTTCGATCTTTTGCCCGGCGAGGCGCTGGAGCAAAAAGCGTTTCTGAGAACCGGAGAATTGAGGCGAGTCGGGTTAAATTTCCTGAAACCTTTGAAGGGTCCTGTTAAAATTGAAATTTACGGAGAAAACGGGGGAACGAAAATCCCGCTCTACGAAAAAGAGCTGAACCAGGAGGGGAAAGGTCCGTTGATGGCGGTCGTCACTCCGCGTGATATTGAAAATAAGATCCTATTCATAAAGTTGACGAATACGTCTTTAAACGAAAAACTGGCAATTCCCCTGCGTACCAGAAGCCTTCGCCAAAAGGAAAATTCTTTAGCCCTATATTCAGTCGATCAGGGAAAAACCGATTTGGAGGAAGCGGTGTTACCCTTCTTTTTGATTGAAAACCCGCTTTTCACGCAAAACCGCTCGACTCCGGCGCACGAAATATTAAACTCGGCGCGTCAGGAATGGGGTTTTATGGCTGTGTGGTTGTTGTTGACGACCGCATGTTTTTTAAACGTTCTGAGAAATAGAAAATTATGCGAAGAGACTTGATAGAACCAAACTGCGATTTATGCGGAGGACGGGAGTTTTCCGTGATTTACGAAGCGGATGCGGAAAAAATTGCGTCTTTCAAGCTATCTTCCGAAATGTTCCGCTGCACCTCTGAGATGCATGAATTTTTTTTTCGCCTGGCGCGTTGTCGGACCTGTTCTTTGGTCATGGTCCATCCGCGTCTGGACGACGCTGTTTTGCTGGAATTGGCTTCAAATGTAGAAGATAGCGTGTACGACGACGAAAAACAGGGCCGGTTCATTACCTTTAAAAAATCTCTGGACGCTATCGATGAAATCCTGCCGCCGAGGGAGGATCTTCTTTATCTGGATTTTTCCTGTTACTTGGGTTTATTCGTGGAAGTCTTGCTTCAGCAGGGGCGCAATGTTCAAGGGGTTGATATCTGCAAAAAGGTTGTGGACCAAGGCAACCGTCGGTTGGGAGAATCCTGTTTGAAATCCGGGCTCATGGAGGATTGGCCGGATCTTTTTCCGGAACAGAAATTCGACGCGATCACCTCCTGGGACGCGATTGAACACGTCCTCTCCCCTCTGGATTACCTCAAGACCGCCAACCGGCTCCTCAAGCCGGGCGGGTTGTTGACGCTCACCACCATGAATTACGATTCCTTATTCGCTCGGGCGACCGGTAAAAAATGGCCTTGGCTGATGCCCATGCACCTTTACTATTTCACGCCGCAGACCTTGAAAAGAATGTTGGAGTTGGCCGGTTTCCAGGTAGTCAAACGGACGACTTACAGCCATGTGGTTTCGTTGGGATATTTGCTTTATAAAATTAATAGCGGTTTTCTAGGGAAACTCAGAAAATGGCGGGCGCTAAAAAATATTTTTATCCCCATAAACTTTGGCGACTTCATGACCGTATACGCGCAAAAAACCGAATAGAGCGCAACTTCCCGATTTACTTTCTTCCCACTTTCTGGATGACGTCCCGCATATAAAAAATAAAAACAAAATATTCCAGCATCGTTTTCAAGGCGCGGAGCTTGCTGGGGTTTTGTTTGAGTCCGTAGTTATAAGTGAAGGGTTTTTCGGAAATCCTGGAAGTGAATAACGAGCACTTGACCAAAAGTTCCGCGTTGCTCACAAAGCCTCTGGTTTGCAGGGTATTGGTGGGTCCAAAAAAGTTAAACACCTCGCGGAGCAGGCGAATGCGGTAGCCCCGGAGAAAAATCGTGTAATCCCTCACTCCGGGAATTGGGAAAAAAAACCGCATCAAAAAATTCGCGCCTCGACTGAATACGGTTCTCATCAAGGGGAAGTTTTTGTATCCCCCCAGGCTCGAATAACGACTGGCAATCGCCAAATCCTTGTCGTTGGAAATTATTTCATCCTTCAACGTATTGATCATTTCGGCGGGACTGGTCAAATCGGATTCCATCAAAACTAGAATGTCTTCGTCAAGGGCTTCTTTGAGAGCATGATTCAGCCCGGTGGAATACACCGCCCCAATGGATTGATTGATGTTGTGAGACAGGAGAACCACATTGGCCCGGCGCAAACCGTTAACAATTTCCACGGTTCGGTCCGTGCTACCGTCGTTAACAACGATTATCTTGTGAGGGGTATCGGGAAGAACCGCGTCGATATTATCCAAAAGTTGTTGAATATGATCTTCTTCGTTGAAAACGGGAAGGAGGATATACAGCATCAGTTTTGAAAGAGGTTCGTGTTTTGATCCACCCAGTTTTTCAGCTCTTTCAAACCGGTTGAAACGTCGACGCGGGGTTTCCAGTTGAAATCGGACTGAGCCTTGCGAATGTCGGAAACATAAACTTTTTGATCGCCCGCTCGCCAAGGTCCGAAACTATAAGTGATTCCATATCCAGGAGCCGCATTAAGAAATTCGATTAGTTGAAGGAGGGAGAGTTGATTGTCCGGTCCGCCGCCAATGTTGTAAACCTTTCCGACCGTATTTTCCTTATGTTCCCATGCTTCAAGGTAGGCGTTCACCATATCGTCGACAAATAAAATATCGCGCGCCTGTTTTCCGTCGCCAAAAATTGTGACTGGCTTTTTAAGCGCGGAGGCTATTGTGAACCAAGCTACCCAACCCTGATCTTCCGCCCCAAATTGCCGATAACCATAAACGCAGGATTGGCGCATGACACAAGTTTTGAGGCCATAAATGCGGGCGTAATCCAGAACATACTGGTCTGCCGCTCCCTTGGAGCAACCATAC
>JAJDBE010000244.1 GCA_029261515.1 Nitrospinaceae bacterium
GAAAAGGACGGCTCAACCCTTACTCCTGGAAAGACCGATTGAAGCGGTTGTTTAGATACGACACATGTAATTAATTATAAATATTTATCAGGATTTATAAAATGTCTCCGGTATTGAGTGTGATTGTTCCCGCCTATAATGTCGAAAACTATATTGCGGAAACCATCGTTTCTTTACAAAAACAGACTTTTCAGGATTTGGAGATCATTATTGTGAACGATGGTTCCACCGACAAAACTCTAGAAATAGTAAATCAGTTTCAGAAGGATGCAAAAATTAAAATAATAAACCAGGAAAATCAAGGTTGTTGCGCGGCCCGCAATTCCGGAATAGGAATTGCTCGCGGAGAGTACATAGGGTTTTGTGATGCAGACGATAAATGGAGTCCAGAAAAAGCAATATCTCACATAAAATTTCTTATTGAAAATCCGGATATCGATTTGACCTTTTCATGGTGGAAACTGGTGGACGAGAAGGGCAATTCAACAGGGCGGTTTAAAGCCTGTAAGAAGCAATCTATCGAGTTGGAGGATTTGTTGAAGGAGAATCTCATCGGATCGACGAGTAATGTTGTCTTACGCAGTACCGCTCTTGAAGCGACAGGGGGATTCGATGAGAACCTGCAATCGAATGTCGATCTTGACCTGTGGTTGCGCATCATCCAACTCAGGGAACAGAATGTTAAGTGTGTCGAGCAGTTTTTGGTGGATTATCGAATGCGTCCAGGACAGATAACGAAAAATTGGAAACGAATGAGTCACTATTGGAACATTGTTTTTAATAGAGTAAAGCTAAAATTTCCAGAACGAGTTTTAACTATCGAAAAAGAGGCGAGATCCTGCCAGTACCGCTATTTAGCCCATTTGGCCTATGAAGCAGAAGATTTTAAAGGTGCACGGCAATGTCTTTTAAAAGCGCTGATATTGTATCCACCAATACTATTTAAGACTTTTAACTGGTGGGTGTTGACAGCGGCGGTTTTATCCACCTTTCTTCCCGAAAGTCTTCGCCAATCTATCTCCGAGAAGGCCCGTAAGGTATGGGCTAGAAGAGGTGAAAGGCTATTAATGCTGGAAGCAAAGTAAAAAGCAATTTATTCCCAATGAATATTCCATCGT
Organism: Nitrospinaceae bacterium; assembly: GCA_029261515.1. Lineage (GTDB taxonomy): Bacteria > Nitrospinota > Nitrospinia > Nitrospinales > VA-1 > JAJDBE01. Next base: position 1,119 of record JAJDBE010000244.1, read on the forward strand.
GGTTAAATATGATGATGCAAAAAAAATCTCTAATAAATGGAGTTTTACTTTTAAGTTCGTTGCTGGTTTCTTTCTTTCTTCTTGAGTGCCTGTTTCGGTTTATTTATGCCGAGAAGAATGTCTTATTTCCCAGGTATCATTCGCAAGTCAGCTATGGGGATTTTACGATTAGAAGATTGGAACCCAGCAGTAAATTTCGCCACACCAGTATGGACGGCTCATGGGAATTCATAACTAACGGCAAAGGTTTTCGCAGCACCAATGAAAATTTCTATGAAAAGAAACCTGGAACCATTCGGATACTGGCTTTGGGGGATTCACATACGCAAGGATTTGAAGTTCGGCAGGAGTTTACATTTTCTTCTATTTTAGAAGGAGCATTGAGGAATCGAAATTATGATGTGGAAGTTATTAACTCCGGAGTGTCAGGTTTTAGCACCGCTGAAGAATTGGTTTTTTTGGAAAATGAAGGTGTAAAATATGATCCGGATTATGTGGTGGTTGGGTTTTACGCAAATGATTATAACGATAATATTAAATCCGATCTCTTCCGCTTGGAAAACGGAGAGCTGATTATCAATCAGAAAGAATACATTCCAGGCATCAAAATATTAAAATGGCATAATCGGTTCGGGATTTTACGCTGGTTGTCCGAGAGTTCATATCTATATTCATTTTTTATGAATCTGGTTTGGGATTCTGCCAAGACCCATTTACTAAAACAGAAATCAGACGAAATGGCCGTGTTCAGTGGATCGCTGACTCAATATAAAGTGGGTTTGGCGAATAAGCTTATAGCAAGGTTGTGCGAATTCAATCAGACAAGAAATATTAAGACAATAATCGTTGATATCCCTCGAGCGGAATCTAAATTGAACAAAAAGTATCGAACCTCTTTGGTTGAGGAAACCGAAGAAACTGTAATCAAAAAGTGTGATGGGTTTCTTAGAAGTGATGACTATTTGGAAAGGTTTTCTGGTGTCATTGATCCCTTTGTGGCACATGGACATCGGCATATCTCGGAATTCACGCACACCCTTATAGGAGTGCATCTGGGCGGTATCATTGAAGAATTTGAGAAACGAAAAATGAAAAATATCAAGGTTATTCATAATGATAAAAAGCCGGCTGAAAAACTTACGGGATCGGATTATATGTAAACTCGGAATTGCCTCATCCAGCCAGTTAAACGAGTTGATCTATCAAAATATGTTTTCCTCTTTTTGTGCAAGAGTGGGGATTGCTGATAAGTATTACCCCGTCGGATCGGCAGCCAACTACAGTCTTCTCTATCTCATTGCAAGAATCATTGACGAAAATGAAATCAACAGCGTCATAGAACTTGGCGTGGGACAAACGACGTTCTTGCTGGATGCATTGGGAAAGAGAAAAACATTTTCCTTGAAATCTTTTGAAGAAGATCCCTTTTGGGCGGAAGAAGTTCAAAAGGAGGTCGCGCATTCGATCCTTTGTCAAAAGCTGATTCTTTTTCGAAAAAATGGAAGCAGTTCATTGTCCTACGATTTTTCTGCTTTAGAGGAAGACGATCAGTTTGACTTGGTTGTGGTGGATGGTCCGATGGGAACTTCCAATTATTCTCGATTGGGGATGATTCAGTTGCTGGAGGGCCATCTGGCAGGAGAGTTTATCATTATATTTGACGATGCGGAGCGAGAAGGAGAAATGGAGACGATTGAAATTTGTAAATCCTTGCTGAAAGAAAAATCGATCCCTCTATTTGAGCATAGAATCATCGGGTTGAAGACTCAGCATGTTTTGGCGACCCAAAAATTTAAAAAAGTCATTTTTTATTAGTTGCCGCTATGGTTCCCCTTGAATGCCTGCACCACTTCCTTTATCCTCTTTTCTTTAAATAAACCGCAATTATAATTTTGAGTTCTAATGAAAATCATCAGTTGGAATGTGAACGGCGTGCGCGCCGTTTTAAAAAAGGGTTTCTGGGACTGGTTTGAGGCGGAATCTCCCGATGTGCTTTGTCTACAGGAAACCAAGGCGCAGCCTGAAAATCTGCACGATGGCATCCTGCAACCTGCGGGATACCATGCGGTTTGGAATTCCGCCGAACGCAAGGGCTATAGCGGCGTGGTCACTTTTAGTAAAAGGAAACCCAAGTCGGTTTTTTTGGGGATTGGCATAGAAAGATTCGATGTGGAAGGACGGGTGATCCGCACCGAGTTTAAGGATTTTGATCTTTTGAATGTTTATTTCCCAAACGGCACCAGCGGCCCGGATCGGTTAAAGTTCAAGATGGAATTTTATGACGCGTTTCTCGACCATTGCGAATCCTTAAGAAAGGCGGGCAAGAAGCTGATTGTCACCGGAGATGTCAACACTGCTCACAAAGCCATTGATTTAAAGAATGCCAAAGCCAACGAGAAAAATTCCGGTTTTCTCCCGGAAGAGAGAGCCTGGGTCGATAAGTTCGTCGCCCACGGATACGTGGATACATTTCGCGCACTGCATCCTGAACCGGATCAATACACCTGGTGGACCTACCGGGCCAACGCCAGGGAACGAAATATCGGATGGCGGATCGATTACTTCTTCGTCACTGAAGATCTGGTCAAAAAGGTCAAAGACGCTTTCATCCAGCCTGAGGTCATGGGCTCGGATCACTGTCCGATTGGTCTGGAGATTCGGTCTGCCTGAAGGCCGGGAAGGGTTCCTCAAGCCTTGATTTTTCCTGGACCGGATTGCTCCGGCTAGCATCTAATGATAAGGAACGTATTCTCCCATAGGCATTGAGTCTTTCCATTAAACCTGAATATCACTCAGTGTTTCATTCTATAGAGGCGATTCATGAGTTTTGAGTTAGAGAAAACCTATCACGGATTCAAACTGGTCAAAAAAGAGTTCCTGGACGAACTGAAGTCGCAGGCGCTTTTCTTCAAGCACGAAGGCAACGGCGCGGAGGTTCTCGTGCTGGAAAATGATGACGACAATAAAGTCTTCAGCGTCACGTTTCGCACTCCGCCGGAAAACGACCGGGGCGTTGCGCACATTCTGGAGCACAGCGTGCTTTGCGGATCGCGGAAATATCCTCTGAAAGAGCCTTTCATTGAACTCGTGAAGGGCAGTCTGCAAACCTTTTTGAATGCCATGACGTTTCCTGACAAAACCATGTATCCCCTTGCTAGCCGCAACCACAAGGATTTCAGGAATCTGATGAGCGTGTATCTGGATGCGGTGTTCTATCCCAATATCACCGAGGAAACGTTCATGCAGGAGGGGTGGCACTACGAACTGGAATCGCCTGAACAGGACATTGTCTATAAGGGAGTGGTGTTCAACGAAATGAAAGGGGTTTTCTCCAGCCCGGAAAGCATCATCGACCGCTATCTTTGTCATTCCCTGTTTCCGAAAACCACCTATGGGTGTGAATCGGGGGGCGACCCGGAAACGATCCCCGAACTGACTTACGAGGAATTCAAAGAATTTCACCGCAAATATTATCATCCTTCAAACAGCCGCATTTTTCTTTACGGAGATGGCAATACGCTTGAGAATCTTAAGTTTCTCAATGAAAACTATCTGCAGAGTTTTGATCGCATGGAGGTGAATTCCGCCATCCAGTTTCAAAGAAAATTCAGCAAACCCAAACGCAAAGTGATTCAGTATCCCGTCTCGAAAGACGAATCCCTGGAAAAGAAAACATTCGTGCTCACCGGACTCAAGCTCGGTAAAGCTACCGACTACGAACATTGTCTGTCGTTCAACATTTTGAGCTATCTATTGCTGGGGACTTCCGCGTCTCCCTTGCGCAAAGCGCTTATGGATTCGGAATTGGGCAGTGAAGTGATCGGCGGCGGCTTCGACGATCAACGCGCCGAAACCCTCTTCGCTGTCGGGCTTAAAGGAACCGATCCGGAAAATGAAGAAAAAATATTGGATCTCATTTTTTCCACCCTGCGCGGGCTGGTCGAAAACGGCATCGAAAAAGAAATGGTGGAATCGGCAGTGAACTCGATTGATTTTAGACTACGGGAAGCCAATTACGGTGGATTTGCCAAAGGCATCGTTTACAACATTCAGGCGCTGGGATCCTGGTTGTACGATGCAGATCCGACCATGCACTTGAAGTACGATGACTTGATGAAAAAGATCAAAAAGAAATCTCAAAACGGATACTTTGAAAAATTGATCGACCGCCATCTGTTGAACAATTCGCATCAAAGTATTCTGGTGGCGGTTCCAAAGCCCGGTTTGGCAAAAAAGCAAGATGCGAAAACGCGAAAGAAATTGAAAGCGGTTAAGTCCTCTTTAACACCGGAACAACTTCAGGAACTGGTTGAAAGCACGCAAAAATTTCAGGAACTGCAAATGACCCCGGACAGCCCGGAAGCCCTGGCGACACTGCCCCGACTGGAGCTTGAGGACATCAAACGAGAAGTGGAAGAACATCCACTTGAGATTAAAAAGGAACAATCGCCAAAAATTCTCTTCCACGATCTGTTCACCAATGACATCGTTTATACGCAGGTGGGCTTCAACACCCATGCCGTTCCTCTGGAGTTGATCCAGTATCTTCCACTTTTCGGCAGCATGATTCTCGGAATGGGGACGCGAAAGCACAGCTATGTGGAAATGTCGCAACTGTTGGGCATTCATACCGGGGGAATCCGTTCGCGGCATTTTTCATCGTCTCCGGTGGCGGACCGGCAGAAAATTATTTCCTATGTATTTTTCAACGGCAAGGCATTGATGGAAAAATGCGACCGCCTGTTCGACTTTTACGCCGAACTGTTGAGCGAGTATAACTTTGACAATCACAAACGGCTGGTGGAAATCATCCGCAGTGCAAAGGCGGATATGGAAGATTCCATTGTGCCTCACGGCAATCAGTATGTGCAGGCTCGGCTTCAGTCTTATTATTCACGATTGGGGCAGTACGATGAGCTGACGGACGGCATCACCTATTTCCGGTTTCTGGAGGAGTTGCTCAAACGGGCGGAAGAGGACCCTGCCGAGGTGGCGGGCAAATTTCGTCAGGTGGCAGAACTTTTATTTACCAAAGAGAATACTTTGGTGAATATCACTATGGAAGCCAAAGGATATCCGAAAATAGAAAAAGAGATCGACCGTTTGATGGCCGTGATTCCCGATGTTTCTCGCGAACCGGTTGAGCTGAAGCTAACGCCCGTTCCCGGCAACGAAGCGTTCCTGACAGCCAGCACCGTGCAATACGTGGGCAAGGGGGCGAACCTGTATGACCTTGGTTTTAAGTACAGCGGTCAGTTCGACGCACTGAAGTCAATTTTAAGCACCAGCTATTTGTGGGAAAAAGTTCGTATGCAGGGCGGGGCGTATGGCAGTTCCAACTCGTTCGACTTTTACACCGGCGATTACGGCCTGGTTTCCTATCGCGACCCCAATCTAAAAGAGACACTGGACATCTACGATCAAATCGCCGAATACATTGCCAACCTGGATCTTCCCGAAGAAGAGATGCAAAAGATCATCATCGGCTGTTTTGGCCGATTGGACCCGCCGCTGACGCCGGACCGAAAAGGGTCGATTTCCATGACCGATCATCTGACCGGGCGGACGCACGCAATGCGGCAGAAGCAGAGGGAGGAATTGCTGACCACCCGGCTGGAAGATTTGAAATCCTACGCGCCGTTGTTCCGCAAAATCAAGGATTCTGGAAAAGTCTGCGTTCTCGGCAACGAGGAAAAAATCAAGAAAGCCAAACCCCTCTTCGATAAACTGGTGAACGTTTTTAACTGATTTTCACCTGAGTTCACTTTTTTTCGCTTCCAGACGATTTTTCTATTAAGTGATTCCTCCGAATGGTCGATAAAAGAGTCTAAATCAGCTGATTTTGTTGGACTTGTAAGACCAGGGAAATAAAGATCACAGGGACCGCGCCACCTCGAAGGCCTTCTGCATGTCCGGCAGTTGTGCTAACTCAGGGACGATTTCGAGATAGCGTATAGTCCCTTCCCGGTCGAGAACCATAACGGCTCTGGCCAAGAGACGGCTTTCGTCGATCAAAAGGCCCGCAGCTTGGCCAAAATCCGCCTCCCGGTAATCCGAGAGAAACAGGATATTGTGGATTTTAGCTCCCTTGGCAAAGCGTTTTTGCGCAAAGGGTAGATCGCGGCTGATGGTCACGAGGGTCGCGGTCTGATCCAGGCCATCGTTCTTTTCGCTTAAAATATGGGTTTGTTCCTCGCAGGTGGGAGTATCCAGGGAGGGAACAACACTCAGGATAGTGACTTTTCCTTTCAGGGAAGCCAGGTCGACCATTTTTAAAGACCTGTCAGGGAGATGAACTGCCGGGAGTGTTTTTCCCACCTGCAAAGGTTCACCCAAAAGCGTCAGCGGTTTTCCTCTGAGCGTCACTTGTGGGGTATTGCCCGCATGGACAGACAGGACTTCCGCGGTCAATGCAGTAAAGAACAGAACCATCAAGAAATAAGCACACCGTTTCATGGTGATATCTCCTTAAAAAGTTGTTTTCGTGCTGTTATTCTATCAAACCCCGGTTTTTATGCACAAGGAATTGATAATCGGTGCAAGCGTTGGTTGAGCCATCCATTTCGAATCTGGCAGGCTTTAGAAAAAAAGACTGTTTTTAAAATTCCACCACGGTAATGCCGTCTCCACCTTCTTCCCTGGCCCCTGGGCGGAAGTTTTTGCCCATCCCTGTGGTTTGCAGATAGTCCCGCACCAGGTTTTTAATCGTGCCCATGCCATGACCGTGAATGATTTTCACCTGATGCATCCGGTTCACGATCGCCTGGCTTAAAAACTGTTCCACCGCGCTCAGCGCTTCTTCCGAATTCATGCCTCTTAAATCGCAGGAAGATTGAACTTTGGGAGCGGCCTCAGTCTGCATTTTGATTTCGATGGCTTCGGCTTTTTTTGCTTGCGGTTGCCGGTGTCCCGCCTTGCCCCTGACTTGGGCCGTCTCCACCAGCGTCGCCATATTTCCTAACTTCACCTTAACGCGTTTTTTGCCGTTCGGGCTTTCCAGTAGCACACCGAACGCGCCATAATTGACCACCAGCACCGAATCGCCTTCACTGAGTTTTTCCGCAGGAATCTCCCATCCGGAAAAATCTTTCCCGGAAGCGGATAAGGGAACCTTTGCCATGGAATGCAATTGCTTTTCCACGCGGCGGATTTTGGCAGGACTTTTTTCCTCTTTGGCTTCTTTTAATAACTTGCGGATTTCGCCTTTGGCTTCGCGAACATAGGACTGCAGTTTTTTGGATTTATTTTTCTGAAACTCGCTTTCATCGATTCTGAGTTTAACCGTCAAGTGTTTTTGTTCGTCGAGTAGTTGCTGGATCGTGGCATTTTTTTCCTGCAATTGCTTTTGTTCCTGCTCCAGTTGGAATTTTTGCCGCGTCAGACTTTGCAGAAGCACTTCCGCCTGGTTGTCCTTGGCGTCGTAAATTTCCCGCGCTTTCTCGGTGATGCCGGTGGGAAGCCCCAGCCGTTGCGCCGTGTCGAGAGCGGCGCTGTCGCCTGGGACCCCAAAAATCAGCCGGTAGGTTGGGGCCAGGGATTCCGGATTGAACTCAGTGCAAGCGTTTAGAAAACCTTCCCGCGTCTGTGCTAGAGTTTTTAAAGACAGGTAATGAGTGGACACCAGCGTTGTCACGTTTCTTTGTTTCAGTTCAATGAGAATCGCTTCCGCCAGTGCCGAGCCCTCGAACGGATCGGTGGCGATGCCCAGTTCATCGAGAAGGATGAGGGCGCCCGGCCCTGCATGTTTTAGGATCAGGATGATTTTCTGCAAATGCCCTGAAAAAGTAGAGAGACTCAACTCGATGCTTTGGTCGTCGCCGATGTCCGCATACACTTCCGGGAAAAAACCGATTTCGGACCCTTCTTCGACTGGAAGGAACAGCCCGGTCCGCACCATCAAAGACATCATCCCGATGGTTTTCAGCGTCACGGTTTTTCCACCTGTATTGGGTCCGGAGATGATGATGACCCGTGTCGATGCGTCCCAGAAAATGTGGTTGGGGATGACTTCCTGCTTGTTCAGAATCAACTCAGGATTGCGCGCCTGGATGAGATTCATTTTCCCGTCCGGGTTCAACGGACAAAGCGTGGCCGCCATCGTCCGCGCCAGCCGGGCTTTGGCGTGGATCAAGTCGAGCCTTGAAAGCGTGTCGAGATTCAAGAGCAGAAGTTCGGCGTGCGTGATCACTTCTAACGCCAGCGCCCGCAGAATTTTGAGTTGATTG
>JAJDBE010000245.1 GCA_029261515.1 Nitrospinaceae bacterium
CTCCATGGTCTGCCAGTTCAAAAGAACGCCGAATTGAATCTGCCGTTCGATGCTTCCTGTCCGGCCTACGGATTTTAAAATCAGATCGAGCGCTTTATCGGGCATGATCCCGTTGGTGAAAATCCCCAGATAGGAAAAGGGATTCATGCTATCCAGAGTGCTGGTGAATATATCCGTAAACTGGGGGTGCAACGTAGGCTCGCCGCCCATGAAGTTGATGAGAGAGGCGTTCTTGACCCTCGGCAACAACTCATTCAAGAAAAAGTCGTAATCCATCGATTTGCCGGGAGTTTTGACGTTCTCTTCCATATACTCATCAGCGAAGCAGTAATTGCATTTTAAATTGCAATAACTGTTTAGTATGATATTCATTTTATCCGCCCTTTTGGGTTGAGGAATTCTTCCTGTCGGTGGCACCGCAAAGGATTGTCACCCGCACTTCCCCAGGGACCTCCGCAACCGCCCTGTCTTTGCCGGTACAGGCGGTAACTGCAATGGGTCAAATTCAATCCATTGGAAAAATATTCTGATATTATATGGGAAATTTCTTATAAAAGGGCAGAATTGACTGGTATTCGGAGGTCGGATTTTATTGAAGCGGGGGCGGGGATTAAATTAGCTTGAAATCGGGTTTCAATCCAGTCAGAATAAAAAATAATTCAACTAATCATTTGAGAGCAATATGTTAGCGTTCGCCAAAGACATAACCCAGGACCAACCCGGCCACCCCGATGAAAAGGACAACTCCGAGTTGAAGCAATACATGGATTATCAGCGGAAACTCGACCACGGACTGCTCGTTCACCATGCGCTGGATCAAGCCAAAAACGAATTGAATGAGAACATCGAAGCCGCCGCAGGGGATACCGAAAAATTGCAAGCGTATCTACAGCAGAAGTTCCCGCTTTCGCATCGTTTTGCAGATGCGGACACGCTGATTCTGATGCTGCGTAAGCTGGTCAATGCGCACAACTCGACCAATAATTGGTACCGGATGAATGCGTTTTACTATGCTTTGGTTTACGACTGCATGCAACGGTTTGTCGAAATGTATAACCGGCTGCTGCGCGAGTCACCGGAAAAGGCAGCTGAATTCCGGGTCGCTGAAGGCGTGGAGATTGATTTCGATGATTGGACCTATCTCTATTTTCCGGATCTGGATTTTCATATGGATAAAGATCTTGGCAACACTCACTATCCTTTCGCCAAGCGAAATCTGGCTATTCAGGAAGATCTCAGAAGTGAAATGCAAAATGGCAAATCGCGCGAAGAAGCTCTGCAGGCGGTAAAGGGGCAATTCGAAATCGACGATACGGCCATCAAGGTTCTGCTGGATAAAAAAATCACGCCCAAGGATTTGGAACTGTTCTACACTTCTGTCGAGAATCCCATTTACGAATACCTCACTCCCGTCCAGGAAGGAAGCTGGGGGTCCATCGATGGAGAATCTATTCTCGACCATGCGTATTATATGGGATCGCATTTGAAGGTTTGGGAGTGGAGGAAACGGGAAGAAGTGGAATCGGTGATGGATGAGATTGAAAAAACCCAAAAAAAATAACTTCCCCAAGAATCGACAACGTCACTGCCTCCTGCTAAATAATTTATGCCGCGTTTTTTAAAACACCTTTTTATCTGCAACAATCAAAGAAAAGAGGATGATCCCAGAGGTTGCTGTTCTTCCCGCGGGTCTGTCGATTTGCTGGACTACGCCAAAAGCCGTGTCCATGAAATGGGCCTGAAAGGAAAGGTGCGGATCAACAAAGCCGGGTGTCTGGATTCTTGTCAATACGGCCCTGCCCTGGTCGTCTATCCGGACGATGTGTGGTACTCCCCAAAAAATAAAGAAGACATGGAAGAAATTCTCACCGAGCACGTGCAAAACGACCGCATCGTGGAACGGCTGGTGATTCCCTACGAAAAAAAAGGTCAACGCCTGTAACTCTTCTTTCTCTCTCTCCGACATCATTTTCTTTTGCAGAAATCCTTTTACCCGGTTTCGACCAGATCGATGGCCTGCACCCGAACACGGGCGGTGCCCTGACGGTAGTAACCCAGTTTTTTGGCGGCGGCGGCACTCAAGTCGATGATCCGCTTGCCCGAATTGGCATTGTGAATGCTGGGGAAAGGACCGCGGTCGTTCACCCGGACAATCACCGAACGTCCGTTTTCCAGATTGGTCACCATCACATTGGCGGGCAGAGGCAACAGTTTGTGCGCCGCCGATAAGGCCTTCGGGTTGAACGCCTCCCCATTGGCCGTCATGTGGCCATCTTTCTGACGTAGGGTTTCGTTGCCATACCAGGAGGCGATCCCCTCCTGGTCATACGTCTCAGCCTCGGCGACGGTCATGGGATAATATTTTTTCCCCTTGACCGTGTAGGGAGAGTTTTTCACTCTTCCCTGGCGGATAGCTTCTTTCACCGGCAGTCCGTCGATGGTTTCAATTTCCTCATTCGTCAAAGGCCAGTCGATGGGCGCTTTCACCACCTCGAAAGAAAACTTGCCGATCTTGTACACCAACTTGGTGGTCCCGGCGGTAAAGTTATAAGCGCCCTTCACCACCCACACCGTTCCATTCACGGCTCCCTTGCCGACCCGGTAAGTGGTCTTGAGGGCGGAACATCCGGGAAAAACCCAGAGGAGGACTGCCAAAATCAGAATGGGCCTTGAACATCGTTTCTTTCCCGCGTGAGTCAGGTTTTTCATAACTGACTGATTTTATTAAATCAATTGATTTTATTCAATGAAAAGAATTCCTGGAAGGGAAAATCGGGGAGGATGAAAAAAGACAAAACAAAACCGCGCTTACCAGTTTGAGAATTTTCTGGGGAATTCATCGGGCGATTTTGTTGATGGTTTCAGACACGTTTTCAAACACGCCTTCCAGCCGCGCGCCGCTCTTGATGATTTTATGAAAATCGTTGCGGAACTGCTCTCCCGCATGGGTGACCCGTTCCAGCTCGCCCTTGAGAAAGGTCAGGGACGTGTTGACATCTTCAATGCGACCCACCAGCAACTCGATGTACTGGTCCTTCAGCTTGATCTGGGTGGCGCCACTCAATCTATTAAACACACTGCCGTCCAACCGGAGCACCTGAACCTTTTCACGGGCGATGACATCGGTGGGCCGTGGTGATCGCTTTATGAAAGAAATTTCGCCAAACACCGCCCCCGGTTTCAAGGTGGCGATGACCAGGTCCGGGTCGTCCTTTTTCTTGAGGATGACCTCGCCTTTTAGCAGGATGTAGGTCGAAAAATCCATTTCTCCCTGTTCGATAATCAGGGTATCGGGATCGCAGTTCAGAACGTAATTATCGGAAGAGGCGAATTCTTTCTTTTCCGCCAAATCGAAGACATCAAAAAACGGGATTCTATCTAATACTTTGATTAATTGATCTTTATTTCTTGAAATCTGTCTATGCAATCCCATCTGTTCACCTTTGAAAGTGATTGAATTGGACTCTATATTTTAATGTTAACCGAAATTATTCGGAATTCCAAATAAATTTCACATGAAAGGTCTAAAATTTAATTCGTTTTAGTGCTCAGCCTTACAAATGGAGGGACATTCAAAAAGGAGGGATCTTCGAAAAGGAATTTTTACCCAAAACCCTATGGGGCGTTTAATTAACGGAAGGAAAATATAAGGAACGCGAAGAGAGAAGGGACAATTTACCCCTAATCCGCTTAGCAACAAGTAATGAAAAATATTTCCTAGCAGGCCTTCATTTTGTAGGCATTCTAACCTGCATAGGGAAAACTAGCGAATAAGCTTGTATATCGTTTTGCCTATTTGGTCAAAGACATCTTCGAGGCCGATACCTCTTTTGACTATTTCCTGAAAATCTTCTTTGAATTGGGTTCCCGCCTGGGCAATGCTATCGAGTTCCACTTTCAGCTGTATCAAGGAATTATTCATGCCTTCTACCCGATCAAGGAGAACTTCAATAAACTGCTCTTTAAGTTTTACTTGCGTGATTGGGTTTAGACTTTCAAATGTCTCCGCATTGAACTTAATTAACTTCACCCGGTCCTTGGCAATAATGTTTGTTTGACGACTGCCTCGGGATAAAAATGAAATCGCGCCGCAAACGGACCCTCGCCCTAATGTGGCAATAGGAACCTTCGGAAATTCGTTCTTCCTAACAATTACTTCTCCCTCCAGAATAATGTAAACCGAATAATCAACTGTGCCCTGAGTGATGATTTGAGTGCCTGGGTCCGCCTTTACGATATAATTTTCAGAAGAAACAAATTCCTGCTTCTCTGAATCAGTGAACTTGCTGAAAAACTCAAGCTCACCCAATAACTTCGACACCTGCAGGCCAGCGTTCTCTTTGCCTTTGTGTAAAGCCATATGCGCTCCCCATCACATAAGATTAACTTCTATTTAACAGTTAATGTTAACATAAGTTCCTTGAATTGGCATTATTTTTAATTTACAGCAGATTTTTAATGGACTTTGAAGGCATTTTTATTAATTTATCACATGATGTTTTTAAGTATAAGTATGCTTTATTAAACAACTTTTTTAATTATTTATTTGGGAGGCATCCCTTAGCTGATGAGTTTTTCAGGTGGCTTTTTGTCCTGAAGTGGAAGGGCTTTCTAGCTGAAGGTTATACAGATGATAATAAACCCCCTTTTTCTTAAGTAGTTCCTGCTGGGAGCCGTATTCGACAACTTCTCCTTTCTTCATGACCAGAATCTTGTCGACATGCTTCAACGTCGATAACCGGTGGGCAATGATGATCGAAGTGCGGCCTTGAATCAATTGCCGGATGGCCTGTTGAATGTGTTGTTCGGTTTCGGTGTCCACACTCGAAGTGGCTTCATCCAGTATCAGAATCCGCGGCTTCACCGCCAATGCGCGGGCAAAGGACAACAGCTGTTTTTGCCCAAGCGAAAGACTGTTCCCGCCTTCCCGGACATCCTGCGAAAATTTATAAGGCAGGTTATTGATGAAGTGATGCGAGTTGACCGCCTGGGCGATGGATTCGACTTCTTCGCTGGCCAAATCTCGGTCACCCAGGCGAATGTTCTCCAGAATATTGCCGGAAAATAAAAACACATCCTGCTGAACCATGGCGATCTGGCGACGCAGGGCAAACTTGTCCATCTGTTGAATGGAAACACCGTCGATGCGAACCTCACCTTTCTGAATATCGTAAAACCGGCAGAGCGCGTTGACGATGGTGGTTTTCCCCGATCCCGTCGCCCCGACAATGGCGAGGCTCTCGCCTTCGTTCACGGAAAAGGAAATATTTTTCAGCACATAGTCATCGTCATTGTAGGCAAACCAGACCTTGTCAAATTCCACCTTGCCCTGTATTTGCGCGGCAGGAGCCGTATCTTTGGCGTTCGGTATTTCTTCCGGCGTGTCCAGGAGCTCGAACACGCGCTCGGAAGAGGCCATAGCGGTCTGAATGATATTAAACTTTTCCGCCAGGTCACGTATCGGTTCGAAAAATTTCTGCAAATACTGGAGAAACGCGATGAGAACCCCCAGTTGAATTTCCTCCTGAACAAAGCGCCCGCCTCCGTACCAGATGACCAACCCCACCCCCAAGGCGCTGAACAAATCAATCGAAGGCAGATAGACCGAGTTGTAGTGCAGGGAGCGCAGGTCTTCGCGGATTTTATCCTTATTTATATTTTCAAATTTCCGGTAATGGTCTTTTTCCTTGTGGAACAACTGCACCGTCGCCATGCCAGAAAGATTTTCCTCAAGAAAGGTATTGAGTCCCGTGATGTGAGCGCGGTTCTTGCGCAGGGCGTCGCGCGCCCGGGTCCGGTAAGCCTGAGTCGCCAGATATAAAAAAGGGAACACGATGCAGACTGCCAGCGTCAAGCGCCAGTCCAGATACAGCATGACAAAAAATATGCCCCCCAGAGTGAACAGATCGTTGAAGATCAGGATCAGCCCGGAGGTCAGCATTTCGTTCAACACCTCGACGTCGTTCACCACGCGGGTGACCATTTTGCCGATGGGATTCTTGTCGAAAAATCGAAAGGACATTTTATGAAGATGCGCGAACACTTGTGTGCGCATGTCGTACATCACGTTCTGGCCGATGTATTGCATGAGATAAGTCTGCAAAAACTGGCAGACGAAAGCCACAGCGAGAACCCCAAGGTAGGTCAACGCCACCAGATCCAGACCTTCCAGGTTGGAAACCTTGATGTAATCGTCGATCACGATCTTGGTGAAATACGGTCCGGCAAGGTTCAGCATGGAAACGGCGAACAACAGGACAATCGCCACGATCACAAGCAGTCCATACGGTTTGAGATACCAGACGATCCGCTTGAACAGCGTCCAGTCCTTATAACGGTCGCTGAGGTTTTCTGAATATTCCTGGCTCATTGCAGGGTGATCTCCATTTGCCGGGCCAGCGCCTGATTTTTGAACATGCCGGAATACACTTCTCCCTTTTGCATTAAATTCAGGTGAGTGCCGCGCTCCACGATCTTTCCCTGGTCCATCACGATGATCTGGTCGGCTTCCCTGGCGAGAGACAGGCGATGCGTGACGATCACCGTGGTGATTCCGGCAACGGTCTTTTTGATGCTTTTGATAATGAATTCCTCGGTTTCGGCATCCAGACTGGAGAACGCGTCGTCCAGCACGAGAATTCGCGGTTGTTTGATGAGCGCCCTGGCAAGCGCGATCCTCTGCTTTTGCCCGCCGGACAAGGAAACCCCCCGTTCGCCCACAATCGTTTCCAACCCTTGCGGGAAACGCGACAAGTCTCCGGACAGTCCTGCCGTTTCCACCGCCTGGTCAATTTCCGCATCGCTGGCATCGGCTTTCCCCAGCGCGATATTGTCGCGGATCGACACGGAGAATAAAAACGGTTCCTGATCCACATAACCAATGTTCTGGCGTAACGCCGCAAGGGGAAATTCCCGAACCGATTTCCCGTCGATATAAAGGCCGCCCTGCCCGGCATCGAAAAACCGCGGCAGCATTTGCGCCAGAGTGCTTTTCCCCGACCCGATTCTTCCCACCACCGCAAGGGTTTGCCCTTTGGGGATCGCAAGGTCTACCTGACTCAACGCTTGCGCCTCAGCGCCCGGATAGGCAAAACTGAATTTTTTAAATTCGACTGACCCTTCAATTTCGACGTCAGCCGCCTCTCCTTCGCCTTCGTAAATAACGGGTTTGGATGTAAAAATTTCCTGAATTCTTCCCATTGCCGCCAGGCCTTTCTGAGTCAGGTTGACGACGTAGCCAAGCCCCATCATCGGCCAGGACAAAAGCATCAGATAGCCGTTGAACGCCACAAAAGAGCCCAGCGTCATTTCGTTGCCGATCACCGCCTTGCCTCCCAGCCATAGGGATAGCATCGCCGCCACACCCAGAGTGAACATCAGGGACGGGGTGAAGATGCCAAACAGCTTGGTCACGCGCAGGTTTTTCTGAATGTACTCGCGGCTGAGTCCGGCAAACTTTTTCTTTTCATTTTCTTCCTGAGCGAACGCATGCAGGACCCGAATCCCCGCCAGATTCTCCTGAACATGGGAGGTCATCGTCGCCAGGTGTTCCTGAACCACCTGATGCCGCTTACTGATTTCTTTTATAAATTTAAAAAACAAAATAGAAACCAGAGGCAGGGGCAGCATCACACTGAGCGCCAAACCAGGATTGATCCATACCATCAAACTGACGCAGGCGATGATGACCACGGTCGAATCGACCAGAATCAAGAGCGCCAGGCCTACAAAATCGCGGACCGCACGCAGATCGTTCGTCGCCCGCGACATCAAGTCGCCGATCTTCTGCTGTTGGAAATAGGATTTATCGAGGGTCAACAAATGCGCGAAGAGCCGGTTCAAAATATCGAACTCCACCTTGCGCGAAGGGCCGAACAGGTATTTTCTCCAACCATAGCGGCCAACGGCAAGAACCACCGAGGTGAGAAACAAAAGCCCGGCATATTTGAGAAGAACGGACCGCGAGGGATCTTGCGGAAGAAGATCGACAAACTCTTTTATCAACCAGGGAATGACCAGCGTGGTCATATCCGTCATCACGAGCGCGATCATACCGATCGTCATCTCTCGCTTGTATTTCAGCATGTAAGGCAGGAATGCCTGGAGTTTTTGAAGAAACATAGTCTTTATTTAAATCCGCCGGTTGGAAACAACTCACATCCTGTCACGGGGGAGAAACTTCGCGGGATGATTCGATAAAAGTTTAAAAAAGGGGGCGAATCAATATATCAGAAGATCCCCTTGGAAAGGATCATGACTAAAATTCCGAGACAAAGGCTGACCAGGTTTTTATACTCCCGTTTCTCATGCTCCTCATAAACCGCAGGCAAAAGATCCGCAATAGAGATGAATAAAAACGTGCCGGCGGAAATGCCAAGAGCCACGGCGATGGTGTAATCCGAGAATTCCTTAAATAATAAAATGGCCAGCACCGCACCCAAAGGAGTCGTGAGCGCAAAAATAAACATGGACCTTAATATCTTTTGCCGGCTGTATTCACCGCCTTTCACCAAAAGACTGCTGAGCGCCAGCGCCGCCGGAAATTTATGGATCGTGACCGCCAGAATGATCACGACACTAAGATTCATCAAGCTCCCGGCGCCAATGGCTATCCCGTCGAGAATACTATGAAACCCGATTCCAACATAAGCCGCCAGGCCTATTTTATGATAATCGCACTCCCCCTCTTCGCAAGGATGGACCATGATGAATTTTTCCAGCAAAAATATCAGCAGAAAACCGGTCATCACGGGATAGCCGACGGCTTCGCCTAAAACAGGACTGATCTCCGGCAATACATGAAAAAAAACCGCTCCCAGTAGGACCCCCGCACAAAAACTGATAATCATCCTGAACGTGGATTTCGACCAGACTTTGACCGTGGGAATCCAACCACCGACCATTGTGATCACGAAGATGAAGAGCAAAAAAGGGTAAAATATGGCTTTTTCCATAAATGCTTTAAAGTCCAAATCAATGTTTTGCGGGAGTCCGCCTCATGCGAAAATTGATCTTTTCTCTAGTCCTTTGATGACAATTTCGCTAGTATGGTTGCCGGTTATTTCTCTCCGCGCAGGCGGGACAAATCTCCGTTAGGAAACCAAAAACCAAGAAAATTCCATTCAAGAACCAGCGGATTCGCCAACTTATCATAAACGAAATCAATAATCTATTATCCTTTACCGCAGGCGCTGAAATGGCATGCCGGCGCTATCCTTAACCCGAAGGTTCACGTTATATGATGTATGGTGTCATTCTCGCCGGCGGCAGCGGCACCCGGTTTTGGCCCAAAAGCCGGGAACAGGTTCCCAAACAGCTTTTAAAAATTTGCGGCAAGGGAACCCTGGTGCAAAACACCGTCGAGCGGCTGCTTCCCCTGATTCCCATTGAAAATATATTTCTGGTGACCAATGCGCTTCACGCTCTGGAAACCTGCCGGCAAATGGATGCTTTTGGATTTTTGCCTTCTCAACTGTTGGCGGAACCAGTAGGAAAAAACACCGCCCCGGCAATCGCGCTTGCCGCCCGAATCCTTGCGGAAGAAAATCCCGACGCCATCATGGCCGTCTTTCCCGCGGACCACGTGGTGCAGGACCCGGAGAACTTCCGGCGGATTCTTGAGCAGGGAAAAGAAGTGGCTGAAAAAGACTATCTGGTTACTTTGGGCATTCCACCGAGCCGAGCGGAAACCGGTTACGGCTATATTAAAAAAGGCAGTCCGCTCGAGGAAGCACCAAAAGCGTTTGCGGTGGAACAGTTCATGGAAAAGCCGGATGCCCAAACCGCTGAATCCTGTATTCAAGATGGCGGCTACTTCTGGAACTGCGGGGTTTTTCTCTGGAAAGTTTCGGTCCTGCTAGACGAAATCAAAACGCACCTGCCGGATCTATACAACCGGCTGGACAGCATCGTTTCCCACACGGTTGAAAACAAGAGAACGTTCCACTACCGCCTGCTCGACGAAAAAGGCAAGGAACTGTATGAGTCGCTTGCCTCTATTTCCATTGATTACGGAATCCTGGAAAAGTCCCGGCGGGTGGCTCTGGTTCCGGCAAATATTCAGTGGAACGATGTGGGCGCCTGGAATGCGCTGGAAGAAGTTCTGGAAAAAGACGCCAATGGTAACGTGGTGACTGAAAACGTCGTTCCGATGGATTGTTCCGGCTCCATCATTCAGGGAGAGGACCGCCTCATCGCCGCTATCGGCCTTAAAGATGTCGTCGTCGTTGACACCCCCGACGCGCTTCTGGTGTGTGACAAGAACCAGGCTCAGAAGGTAAAAAAACTGGTGGGGAAATTAAAAACCGAAAACCGTTCCGAAGCAACTCTTGGCGCTACGGTGCAAAAGCCCTGGGGTTCCTACACCGTTCTGGAAAAAAAAGCCAACTACCTGGTCAAACGCCTGGATGTTTACTCTGGAGAACAACTCAGCCTGCAATCGCACAACCACCGGACGGAACATTGGACGGTGGTTGCGGGTTCGGCGGAAATCATTCTGAACGGGAAACAGTTTGTCCTGCAACGGGATGAATCCATCTTCATTCCCAAATATGCAAAACACCGGTTGAGCAATCCCAGTGATACCCTGCTGACTCTGATTGAAGTCCAAATAGGCGACCGGATCGATGAAGACGACATCGTCCGCTATCAGGACGATTATGACCGGGTTTAGCAAATAGAAAAAAAACCTCATGACGATCCGGCCAGGACCGCCATGAGATTCTATCGCTTTCAATTCCCAGCCTTACTTTCGAAACGACGTCGGTGTCTTCATAATGGGTCACGAAAAGCTTTCTCAGCTCTTTTCAGGACCTGACCCAGCGCTCAAATTGAACTTTGTTTCAGAGGCTTTTGAGCACCTTTTTCCACCGGGATCAAAGCAGGTCAAAACGGTCAAGGGTCATCACCTTGGTCCATGCATGAACAAAGTCACGCACAAACTTCTCTTGTCCGTCGTCCGCTGCATAGAGTTCCGCGACAGCGCGCAACTCCGAGTTCGACCCGAAAATAAGGTCGACGGGGGTGGCCGTCCATTTGAGCTTGCCTGTCCTGCGATCATGACCCTCGTAAACGCCTGCGGATTTGGATGACTTCTTCCACTTTGTCGACATATCGAGCAGGTTCACGAAGAAATCGTTGCTCAACGTCCCAGGCCGGTCGGTGAACACACCCGGTCCAGATTGTCCGGCATTTGCATTCAGGGCTCGCATGCCGCCGACCAGAGCGGTCATTTCAGGAACGGTCAGGGTCAACAGGTTTGCCCGATCGACCAGCATTTCCGCCGGCGATCTACGGTTACCGTCACCGAAGTAGTTGCGAAACCCGTCTGCGGTCGGTTCGAGCACGGCAAACGCCTTCACATCCGTCTGCGCTTGCAATGCGTCCGTGCGTCCCGGCGTGAATGGAACCTGCACATTGTGCCCGGCCTTCTTTGCAGCCTGCTCAATGGCCGCGGCCCCGCCCAGAACGATCATATCTGCGAGCGATGCCTTCTTTGCACCCGATTGGGCGCTGTTGAAGTCTTTTTGGATCTTCTCCAGGCGCTTTAGCACCTTCGCCAGTTCAGCCGGATTATTGACCTGCCAATTTTTCTGCGGCGCCAGGCGAATGCGCGCTCCATTCGCCCCACCGCGCATGTCGGTGCCGCGGAAAGTGGAAGCCGACGCCCAGGCGGTCCTGACGAGTTCGGGTACGGTCAACCCCGATGCGAGGATATTCGCCTTGAGCTTGGCAATATCCTTTGCGTCGATCAACTCATAATCGACTGCAGGAACGGGATCTTGCCACAATAGTTGCTCCTTAGGAACCAACGCGCCAAGATAGCGCCCGCGCGGCCCCATGTCGCGGTGTGTCAGTTTGTACCATGCCTTGGCGAAGGCGAGTTCGAACTCCTTTGGGTTCTCCTGGAAGCGCTTCGCAATCTTGCGATAGCTCGGGTCGAACTTTAACGAAAGATCCGTGGTGAACATAATAGGAGCGTGCCGCTTCGACGGATCGTGAGCATCCGGCACGAGATCCGATGCGGATTCGTCCTTAGGAATCCATTGAACCGCACCGGCGGGACTCTTCGTTTTTACCCACTCAAAGGTGAACAGGTTGTCTAAATATTGCGTGGTCCAGGCAATCGGATTGACGGACCATGCACCTTCCAAACCGCTGGTAATGGTGTCGCCAGCCTTGCCGCTGCCGCACTTGTTTTTCCAGCCGAAGCCTTGCTGTTCGACGCCGGCGGCTGCGGGCTCGGGCCCCAGACACTTGGACGGGTCGGTGGCGCCATGAGCTTTACCGAACGTGTGCCCGCCTGCGATCAGCGCAACGGTCTCTTCATCGTTCATCGCCATGCGACCGAACGTTTCACGAATGTCCCGAGCCGCCGCGAGCGGATCCGGATTGCCGTTCGGCCCTTCTGGATTCACGTAGATCAGGCCCATCTGAACAGCGGCGAGGGGGTTTTCCAGTTTCCTGTCGCCACTGTAGCGCTTGTCCGCAAGCCACTCGGTCTCAGGCCCCCAGTAGACCAAATCGGGCTCCCAGTCGTCCTCACGCCCGCCGGCAAAACCGAAGGTCTTGAAACCCATGGATTCCAGCGCGACATTCCCCGTCAGGATCATCAGGTCGGCCCATGAAATCTTCCGGCCATATTTCTGTTTGATCGGCCAGAGCAATCGCCGCGCCTTGTCAAGATTTGCATTGTCGGGCCAGCTGTTGAGCGGCTCGAATCGCTGTTGACCGCCGCCGGCGCCGCCGCGTCCGTCAGCCACACGATAGGTGCCCGCGCCGTGCCAGGCCATCCGAATGAAAAACGGCCCATAGTGACCATAGTCTGCCGGCCACCAGTCCTGCGACGTCGTCATCAACGTTTCGATGTCCTTCTTCAGGGCATTGAGGTCGAGACTTTTAAACTCCTTACCATAGTTGAACGCTTCGCCCATTGGATCGGATTCAGCTGCTTGCTGGCGAAGAGGCTTGAGGTCCAGATTTTCAGGCCACCAAAATTGGTTCGACTTTGGCTCAGCTTGAGCAATAACAGGGCTTTGTGGCACTACCAATGATATGGCTACCGCTAAAGCGGAAAGTAAAGGGATTGTTTGTTTAAACATTGAAGTTACCTCCTTAAGGTATATCCTGAAAATTTGTTGTCTTGTTTTTTATCCTTACTTCTTCTTTGCCTTGGAAACTGTGGACATATCCGTTATTTATCAAGCAGACTCCTAAGCATCCATGCGGTCTTTTCATGGATCTGAACCCGTTGCGTGACCAGATCCGCCGTGGCTTCATCGCTGGCCCGGTCGGCAACCGGGAAAATGGCTCTTCCGGTTCTCACCACCGCCTCCTGGCCTTCCACCAATTTCCGGATCATCTCCTCGGCGGCAGGAACGCCCGCTTCTTCCTTGATGGAGGCGAGGCGGCTGAACTCCGCATAGGAACCGGGAGCGGGAAATCCAAGAGCACGAATGCGTTCCGCGATGGCGTCCACCGCCAGGGCCAACTCGTTGTACTGGGTTTCAAACATCAAATGAAGCGTTTGAAACATGGGTCCGGTCACATTCCAATGATAATTGTGCGTCTTTAAATAAAGCGTGTAGGAATCCGCTAACAATCGGGATAACCCTTCCGCCAGTTCTTTTCTGTCTGATTCGCTAATTCCAATATCGATTTTCATGACACTCTCCTTTCAATAAATCCTATTCTCTACCCCATTACAAGATCAGTTTTCATCATTTCACTTGATAAATCAAATTGATTGATACTATAATAATATAGATGAAATCTATAACCTTAACTCAACTGCATTACATCGCGGAAGTGGCAAAAAAACAAAGCTTTGGCCTGGCGGCGAAAGCCTGCTTTGTCACCCAGCCGACGCTCAGCATGCAGATTCAAAAACTGGAGGGAGATCTTGGAGTGATCCTTTTCGACCGCTCCAAAAAGCCGGTGCAGCCCACGCCAACCGGGCGAAAGATCATCGAGCAAGCTAGGGTCGTGCTGCAGGAAGCGTTCAGAATTGAAGAGCTGATCGAAACGGAAAAGGGAGACATCAAAGGAGCGTTCAAACTGGGCGTGATTCCGACTCTCGCTCCCTATTTACTGCCGCTATTTCTGGAAAGGTTTATTACGGATTACCCGAAAGTCGATTTGGTCATCGAGGAACTGCAAACAGCCACCATTATCACGCAATTGAAAGAGGACACTCTGGATGCCGGGATTTTAGTCACCCCACTGCACCAGAAAGGCATTATTGAAAAACCCTTATTCCACGAACCCTTCGTGGTTTATTTGTCCCCCAAACATCCGCTACAGAAAGTCGCCAAGGTATCGGAAAAGGAATTGAGCTTGAAGGACATCTGGCTTTTAAACGAAGGGCACTGCTTTAGGGAACAGGCAATGGATTTGTGTAAAAAAAAGAAAACGGCGGTATTGGAACACCCAAATCTGGTGTTTGAAAGCGGCAATCTGGAAACACTGAAACGTTTGGTGGACAGTAATTTTGGTTACACCCTGCTTCCTTATCTGGCTATCCTGGATATGAGCGATCGCAATGTAAAAAAGAAACTGCGGTTTTTTAAACCGCCGGTGCCCACCCGCGAAGTCAGCATTGCCTACAGCCGGTCTTTCCTGAAGCAGGGAATCATTACAGCGTTAGGCAAAACCATTCTCTCCATTCTTCCGGAAGAACTAAAGAAACCGGAAACGAAAAACCGGACGATCGATTTGCCTTCATTCCGACAGGAACGAACTCAACGCATCAGTTGAATCAAATTTCCCGCCGCATAGGCGCGAACCGCTTCCCGCGGATCGTCCAGCATCCCGATCAATAGCGGAAACGCCATCGCCCCTCCCATCATGCCGACAGCGCGGACAGCGGCGGTGCGGACGCGCGTGTTTTTATCGTGCAAAGCTTTGGCCAAAAGTTGCGGGCGCTCTTTAAGCTCGATTTCTCCCAATATTCTTGCAGTGGTGCTGCGGACGCCGTAATCGGCGTGACTCAGCCCTTCCGCAAACACTGCATTGCAATCCGCGGCTCCCTGACGGTTCATCGCCACCGCGGCGGACACTCGCACCATCGGGTCGGCATCGCCGCAAAGCTCCCGTATCCTGTCCCCGGAAACATCTGCGGGCAGGTTCCCTAGGACAAGCACCGCCTGATAGCGGACATTGGCATTCTGGCTTTTAGTCAGTTCGATCAACGGCGCAAACAAATCCGGTTGCGCCTTGTTGCCGATGGCTTTCAGGCTGTAAAAAATGACTTCATCCTCAGAGTCTTCAAGCAACGCGGTCAAGTGTGGCAACATCTCTTTCGATTCCATTTTACCGAGGTAACCGATGGCCTGATATCGCTCCACTGAGTTGAGGTCCTGAAGGGTGTCCAACAGCGTGTCGAGGTGCTCTTCCCCTCCCAGTTTCAATAAGGCCGCAGCTGCCGCGAGACGCACTCTGCGGTCCGGAGATTCCAGATGCGGACGGATCCACCCGGCCACGTCTTTGCCGCCCAAATTTCCCAGCGTTTCCAAAGCCGTACTCTTGACCCAGACGTTGGAATCCTCGGACAGAGACTTGGCGATAGCAACGGTTTCTGCATGTGAAATTTTTTCCATCCCCTGAAGCGCAAACAAACGCGTCGTGTGGTAAACATCTTCGGCGGCTTTTTTTAGTAACGGAATGAGTGCGGGGTCTCGCGATTCCCCTGCCGCACGGGCGGCAGCGCCACGAACAAAGGCATTCTCGCTTTTCATGGCTTGAGAAAGAATGGAAAGACAGCGCTCCCGTACCTTGCTGATCGCCTCTTCAGGTTTTTCCACGGCGTGCAGAATACCTGCCGATACGAAAACCAGGAAAACGCAAAAAAGCAATTTCCAATGAACGCCTCTTCGGGCAATAAAGAAATTTCTATCAACCGCTTTCAACATGAATTGACCTTTGCTTTTCGCAATACTTCATTTCGCTCACTCTCATCGCCCCCTCTCGCTCCGGTGCAATGCGCCTCAATCAGGGAACGGTAATGCGCCGCTTCTTTCACCTTGCCGCGTTTTTCAAACCCCGCAATCAGGATCCGGCATTTTTCCTCCAATGTCTCTTGCACCAATTGGCGTTTGCCGGCATCCAACGCGGGATTGCCAAGCAGTTTCTTAAGCGCCTGCACCCGGAACCGGTCCATGCCCCAATAGCGCGAAGACAATTGATCCGCATGCCCGCCGCGTTTGACGATGAGTTTTTCTTCGATAAAATGAAAAAGATGCTTCGCCGCGATCCTCAACCACAGATCGTAATCCTCACACGCCGGCAGGGCTTCATCAAAACCGCCCACCTCGTCAAAAAGAGAAGACCGCATCATCACCGAAGAGGGGCTGACGATGCAAAGGGCCAGCGCATGCGCAAAAATATCGCCTGAAAATTTCCGGTGCTTGTTCATGGGATTGACGCGGACTCTTTTGCGTATCCAAATCTCGTCGGTGTAGCACACCTGGTATTCAGGATGCGCTTCCATCCAATGAATTTGTGATTCCAATTTCCTCTCCGCCCAGAGATCATCCGAATCAAGGAACGCAATGTATCGGCCCCTGGCCTGCTCAATCCCCAGGTTTCGGGCCTTCGACACCCCCAAATTTTTCGGACTGCGAATATAGCGAATCTCTGGAAACGCCGCCGCCACGTCCCCGGTGTTGTCGGTGGAGCCATCGTCCACCACGATCAACTCATAACCGGAAATCGTCTGGGCGAGCACCGACTGAATCGACTCCCGTAAAAACCCGGCCCGGTTAAACGTCGGGATGATGACGGTGACTATAGGATGGCTTGGATTCATTAATCGGGTCAAAAAAACAGGGTTCAAATTTTATCAGAATCCGGAAATCCGGATCCAGGCTCCCCCCTGGGGAGTCCCACAATTAGCTTGACAAAATGGCTTTTTCCCATAAAAATAAGGGTTTCCGCCAGCACGCACCGGCAAATGGACAACCAATCAGGGTGATGATTCATTATCTCCCGCCAGCTCACTCGACCATAAACTATTTTTCCAGAAATGGTGGATCATTTTATGGATTTTAACGCGGTTACGAGAACATTTAAAGCAGATCTGGCCAGGCTTGAAGATGCGATTCGCGAAAACTACGCATCTGACGAACCCCTGATTCCGGGCATCAGCTCCTATCTGATGGACGGCGGCGGCAAGCGCATCCGCCCCCTCTTGGTCCTGATTGCCGCACGGCTGTGCGGGCGCAATGTCGACGATACCGTCATCAAGCACGGTTGCGTGATCGAGTATATCCATGCCGCCACCTTACTGCACGACGACGTGGTCGATGAAACGACCGTCCGACGTGGCCATGAAACGGTCAATTCGAAATGGGGCAACGACGCCAGCATCCTTGTAGGCGATTTCTTGATCTCGCGAGCCATCCTCATTCTGGCTCAGGATTGCGACAAACGCATCATCCGCGCCATCGCCGAAGCCACCAAAATTCTGGTCGAAGGCGGCATTCTCGAATACACCCACGCCCGCAAACTGGAAGTCACCAAAAAGCACTGTCTGGATGTGATCTACCGCAAAACCGCCTCCATCATTTCCGTCAGCTGTCAGATAGGCGGTCTACTGGCCGATGCCAGTGAAGCGCAGGAAAACGCGCTGGTCTCTTTTGGTAATGATTACGGAATGGCATTCCAACTGGTAGATGACGCGATGGATTACGACGGCGACGAGGACCTCCTCGGCAAACCGCCGGGCACCGATTTCAAGGAAGGTCATGTCACCTTTCCGCTGCTTCACCTCTATCAAAACAGCGATAGCGCGATGCAAAAGAAGATCGAAGCCTTCGTCACCAATGAAAACGTGACGCCAAAGGATTTCGAGTTTATCCTGGAACGCATGCGCGAA
>JAJDBE010000246.1 GCA_029261515.1 Nitrospinaceae bacterium
GTAAGCGATATTTAAATATATGAGATAAAAAACGTACCCGCCTTCAAAGGGTTTGTTGGGCTCATGCAAAATATAAAAGGGTTGAATGACGCCATAATATTCCAGATCGATCAAAACGCCATAGATGATGCTGGCCCCGGAAGCGATGAAGTAGCACCCTGCACGGGCAAAGACGGAACTCGCCGCCAGGATGACGAAAATAAAAAGAAACGAAAGCGGGCTTTCGGTGCCGCCGGTGGTGTGGATGATTCCCCCGACCAGAAGCAGGTCGCCCAGCATTTGTAACGCCGCTGAAAATTTGGGATTCCAAATCTTAAGGCACAGCGCATAGAGAATGGAAAAAATATATCCGGCGGCGATAACTCCTGCCAGAGGCCCTATCGAAGCATTTAATTCGATGCGCTGACCCAGAGGCAAAAGCAGGGCGACGAATCCCGTAAGAAACACCACCCTCAAAACCATGATGGTTTTTAAGCGCTGGTGGAGTTCCTGATCTGAATTGTTCTCGATGGGAGTCATGCGAAGCTAGACCGGCACCGGCGAGGCGGGAATGCCTTCACCGGGATTGGGTGGAAACGGGCTGGTTATTAAATGGCCTCGCCCAGTTTGAAAATAGGCATGTACATGGCCACAACGATGAAGCCGACGACAAACCCCAGAAACACCATCAACATGGGTTCCAGAAGCGAGGTCAATGCCGCCACGGCATTGTCCACTTCTTCGTCGTAAAAATCGGCAATCTTGTTACACATGATGTCCAGGGAGCCGGAATTTTCACCGACATCGATCATTTGAGTCACCATCGGCGGGAATATGGATTCCCGTGAAAGAGGCGCCGCGATGCTTTCACCTTCTTTAATGGCTTCGATGGTATTGAATACGGCTTTTTCCACGACTTTGTTTCCGGAGGTGCGCGCACAGATTTCCAGTCCTTCAATCAGGGGAACACCGCTGGCGATCAAGGTCCCGAGAGTCCGGGTAAATTTGGCAACGGAAACCTTGCGGATCAGGTTTCCGACTACAGGAAGTTTGAGGGCCAGTTTGTCGATTTCAACACGCCCACGTTCGGTTGAATATATTTTTTTGAAGAGAAAAATAATAGCGGCAACTCCGCCAAACAAATAATACCATTTGGTGCGGAAAAAATCGCTCACCATCATGACGATCTTGGTGGGAGCGGGCAAATCACCGCCACCGGTAGAGAACAAATTGGCAAACGCCGGGATAACGAATATCATGAGAAACGCCACAACGCCTATGGCCACCGTCACGATAACTCCCGGGTACACCATGGCCGATTTGACTTTCTTTTTAAGAGATTCGGCTTTTTCGATATAGTCCGCAAGCCGTTTCAAGATGGTATCCAGGATACCGCCCACTTCCCCCGCTTCCACTAGGTTGCAGAAGAGGCCGTCAAACACCTTGGGATGCTTTCTCATGGAATCGGAAAGATCACTTCCCTTTTCAATGTTGCCTTTGACATTGAGAATGATTTCGCCAAACGTGGGGTTTTCGGATTGCTTGCCTAAAATATCCAGACACTGCACCAGGGGAAGACCCGCATCGACCATCGTCGAAAACTGACGGGTGAACACCACGAGATCCCGACCGGTGACTTTTTTCTTGGCTGGACCGCCGATCTGCATCTGCAGAATCCCGCCGGATTTTTTCTTTACCGAGGTGACCCTGAGATTCTGCTGTTTCAGTTTGGCAAGAGCGGATTTTTCGTCTTCCGCATCGACCTCGCCTTTTTTGATCTTGCCTTTGACTTTAGCGTTATAAGTAAACGTGGGCACTGGCGGTTCCTTTTTATTTCGACATCAAAACGGTTTAAGGTTTTTTCGGGTGTTTTCCAATTCCGAGCCGATTTTGGTCAACATATCCGTCGTACTGCGCAACCGCAGAACCAAGGCGTTGATGATGGCGCGCAAATCGTCCGGCAACAGATTCAGCATTTCATCAAATTTTTCTTTATCGATAAATCCAACCGAGACATCTCCAATCGCCGACACGGTAGCGCTTCTAACCGTACTGGCGATCAAACCCATTTCCCCAAAGACATCTCCTGCCTGCAAGGTTCCGATCACCACGGTTTTTTTATCGACCTTCTTGGTGATGCGCACTTTGCCCGACAGAACGATGTAGGCATTGTTGCTGATAATCCCCTCAGAGATGATCACTTCGCCGTCGGAGAAACGTTGAACTATGGATGCTTCCTGCAACAAACTCATACTTTTCCCATTGCGTGTAAAGATTCTTTAAATACCTTGAAGAAAAATTCATTCTCGGTAATGGACTTCTTCAAAACTTGAGCCAGCTTGTCGATGTCTTTTTCGTTGAGGACCGCGTTCACGCTGTATGCGAACGCTTCCATGTTGTTCAAGGTTTTGAATTTGGAACCGATCAACACGAAAAAAATGTTTCTTCTGGTGGACATCGGCATTGTGGCAAGCGCCTGATATACCGGATTGTCTTTCAGAGCCACTTTGCCGTAATTTTCATGCAACGCCACCAGATGAAAATGAGTGAACTTCATTTTGTGAACCGCATGTTCCGGCGATTTAGAGAATTGGATTTTGTAGCCCCTTTCCTCTAAAGCCTCTACCCATTGCTCTTGATGCGCCTCATCCAGCACGAGGGCGATTTGATCATTTTCGTCGTAAATCGGTAACTCTTCATCTTCCTCTAACTCGGTGGAGAGCACCAGACCAGGAGTGTCCGGAGAGACGTCGATCTCCTCGGGTTTTTCTTCTGGGGCGACAGCCGATTCCGAGGCGGTGGTTTTAGGCGGCGCTTCTTTCAGGTGTTGATCGACCTCGATTTTTGCGCGGCACCCGGGACAGACCAGGGAGAACGCCTTGTCTTTTGGGACTTTCTCATCGGGAATACTCAGCCCCTGTTCACACGCCTTACATTTGATTTTCATCCTGTCTCCCCTGATCTCTTGCAAACTATTTTTTCAGCTGCAATTGGTAATCTTCATCCATCGCCAGTTCTTCAATATCTGTAGTTTTTTCGCCCTTGGCGGATTTTAGGTTGTCAATGCCACGGCCCACAATCGCTCTGCGTGAAGCGTAGGCCATCGCCGTTTCCTCGGTGATCTGCCCTTCCTGGTAAAGTTTTAAAATATGCTGATCAAAGGTCCACATGCCGTAGGCTTCGCCATTGGACAGGATTTCGTAAAACGTCTTGCCTTCGGACTCCCCATTGATGATCGTGTCCTTAACTCGCAGACTGGTGCTGAGAATTTCCAGAATCGCCACTCGGCCACCGCCCACTTTCGGCACCAGACGCTGACAAATGATCCAGCGGACCGTGTCGGCCAGACGAATGCGAATCTGCTGTTCCTCTTCCTTGGAAAACATACCGACTATACGGTTAATCGTCTGCCCTGCATCTACAGTATGCAGTGTGCTCATGACAAGGTGACCGGTTTCCGCGGCGCTCATGCCGATCTCCACGGTTTCCTTGTCGCGCATTTCACCCACCAGAATCACTTTGGGAGCCTGCCGAAGCGCCGCGCGCAGACCGCTGGAGAAAGCATCGAAATCGCTTCCCAATTCTCGTTGGTTAAACGTCGACTGTTTGTGAGGATGCACAAATACCACCGGATCTTCCAGTGTGATGATGTGGATGGATTTTTCGTTATTGATTTTGTTTAACAGTGCGGCCAGTGTCGTTGACTTACCACTGCCCGTCGCGCCAGTCACCAGAATCAATCCATTTTTCTCTTCCGCTGTCTTGCCAAACTGCGCTGGAAGTTTCAAATCCTCGATAGACGGAATCCGCGTCTCAAGTTTTCTTAGAACGATACTGTAATGTCCTCGCTGAGAAAAAATATTGACACGAAAGCGAACTTTCCCCACCAGGAAATAGGAGCAGTCACACGACCCTTCACGGATCAGCGTTTCCGTCAAGCGGCGATCGGAATTGATTAAATTCAATGCCATGACCTCCGCCTGAAACGGGGTGATCTCCGGGACAGGTGGATCGAGAACCACTTCGGTCAACTTGCCGGAAGACTCGACCTGAAACGGTTTGCCTGCAGTGATGTTGAGGTCGGAAATATTTCCGAAAGACTCAAGCATTGTGGTGAGGATGTGATCGGTTTCCGCTTTTCTCATTAGGCTTCCCTAGATAAATTCCGGCGGTTTGCGTAAAAATTGAATGAAACGTTCCTTGACAAGGGCCTTATCATAAGCGTCCTCGGCACTGATTTTCTTGGCATTCAAAGCGTCGAGAATGGCATCGTCGAGCGATTGCATGCCGTATTTTTTCCCCGTTTGAATAGCAGAGGGAATCTGGAAGGTTTTTCCTTCCCGAATCAGATTGGAAACGGCAGGCGTCACCACCAGCACTTCCAAAACAGCCATCCGCCCTTTTTTATCGATGCGCTTGAACAAATTCTGGGCGACGACTCCCTTTAAAGTTTCCGATAGCGTGGTACGAATCTGCGGCTGTTGGTGCGCCGGAAACACATCGATCACGCGGTCAATGGTTTTGGCCGCGCTCTGAGTATGCAAGGTGCCAAAAACCAGATGCCCGGTGGATGCAGCCTCGAGAGCCAACTCAATGGTTTCCAGGTCGCGCATTTCGCCCACCAGAATAATGTCGGGGTCTTCACGCAACGCTCCGCGCAGAGCCGACTTAAACCCCTGAGTGTGTATCCCCACCTCGCGATGGTTGATGATGCAGTTTTTATTTTTGTGCACAAACTCAACCGGATCCTCAATGGTGATGACATGGCTTTTTTTGTTGGCGTTGATGTAATCCATCATCGCGGCCAGCGTCGTGGACTTACCGCTTCCCGTCGGCCCCGTTACTAAAACCATGCCTTTGTGCAGCATGGCAAGCTTGGTGATGACTGAAGGCAGGCCCAACTGTTCGGCACTTAGAATCTCGCTGGGAATCTCCCGGAACACGGCGCCAATTCCCCATTTCTGCAAAAAATAATTTGCCCGGTAGCGGGCCAGATTGGGAATCTCATAAGCGAAATCGATATCGCCGGTTTCTTCAAAAACCTTGATCTTGTCTTCGGGAGCGATTTCATACAAGATGGATTTCAGCTCATCGTTGCCGAGCACCTTGTATTTGACCCGCTCCATATCGCCATGCACACGCAGGACGGGCTGAGAACCGGCCACCAGGTGCAGATCGGAGGCGCCCTGCTCGTTCATCAATTTAAAAAATGCGTCTATTTTGGCCACAGTTCACTCGGCTAAGTTAGCGGTAATTTTAAAATCCCGAACCACATCGCTGGCTCCCTGGGGCAAATCCAATGATTCGCCATTTAAAAACAACATGGTCCCTCTACGGTTGCCAATGGTGATGCGAAACTCCTCATCAGCATAAAAACTTTTTGACGTCCCGCCGGGAAGAATAAAATCCTTCTCCTCGGCGTCATCCGCCGTCAGATTAAACCAGGAGTTCCCCTGAACCTGGATCAACAAATGCAGGGCTTTATTTTGTGCATCCGAAGATGAGGCAGCGGCGGCACCCTCTTCCGAACTTTCC
>JAJDBE010000247.1 GCA_029261515.1 Nitrospinaceae bacterium
GTAGAGTCAACGCCAGGTCCAACCCACCGGAAATTGGACAAGCAAACGGCCCCTTGGAAAGACACGGCGAAGAGCTGGATCAAAAAACTTCCCTTTTTCCACGCGCTGGATTTTTATCGGCGAAAAGCATACGACTCTCCCTTGTTCGACAGCGCCCCAAGATCCCTGGCGGAAACCCTGAGCGACTGGCCGCGGGTTTTATTGATCGACAACACGAACAGTTGCAACGCCAAATGCGTCTGGTGCCCGAATCCCGACCTCGAGAACCTGGGCGTCATGAAAATGGATCTTTACAAAAAGATCATCGACGATTTCGCTTCCCGAGGCGGCCGCATTCGTTTCGGCACCTTTGGCGAACCTCTCCTCGATAAAACTTTCGGCGAAAAAATAAAATACCTGAGCCAGTATCCTTCCATCTCCGGTTCCGAGGTTTTGACCAACGCCTACTTTCTGAACCAAAAGGTAATTCCCGCCCTTCTGGAACATTCCGTTGGAGTGGAGGTCAGCCTGGACGAGTTGGACAAGGAAACGTTCGAAGACGTCAAGAAAATGAGTTACGACGTGGTGCGAAAAAATATCCTCGATTTTCTGGACGCCAACGAGCGGAGCCGAAATCCCGTTCCCGTGAACTTTCGCATCAAGACTCTTAAAACCATCGAGGAAACCAAAAACCACGAATTTTACAAACTCCTCGAGGATCGCCGTTGCACCCTGGAACTGACGCCCATGGACGACAACGTCCTCGCCAACTGGGCGGGGAAATTCGACAAGGACGCTTTTCTGGATCAAAAGGTAACAAACCGGGTCGCCACAAAGTTTAACTATAAAAGGTACAACCTTTCCAACACCGCTCCCTGCGTCCAATTATGGAAATGGCTCGTCGTTTATTGGGATGGAAGCGTGGTCCTGTGTTGCGTGGATATGTTTTCCACCACGATTTTAGGTAACTTGCGGGACAACTCGATCGAGGAAATCTGGACGGGTTCGGCCTTCACCGCCCTGCGACGAAAAATGATGGAGCGCGAGCGGTTCAACATTCCCATTTGCAAAAACTGCGACATTCACTTAAGTTGGCACAATTTGAGCGAATATTATGATAAACAGGGAAATCTCCTGCCCGATAAAAATTTTATCAGCTAAAGCGTGCTAAAAGCTTTCCTGAAAAATCTGCGCGACCAAAGACGAAGCAAAATCGTTTCCCGATACTACGATTTCGTCAACGCGTTTTCCTCCCTTTCCCCGGAGCTGGTCCCCACGCTTCCCGCAGGCGGGCGCGTCGTTTTATTTTCGCCCCATTGCGACGACGAATCCCTGGGATGCGGCGGCATTCTATACAAACACCGCCGGGCGGGCCATCCCGTTACCGTCGTGTTCATGACCGACGGATCGAAATGCCAAAGCGCTCTGAGCCGGGAAGAAATCATCCGCCTGCGCAAAGAAGAGGCGCGTCAAGCAGCCAGGGTTTTGGGCGTCGACGACCTGGTTTTCCTGGAGAATCCGGATCGTGAATTGATCGCCGACGAAAAAACCGTCCGCCGGGCAAGCGATATTCTTGCGGAGAAAAAACCCGATATCGTCTACCTGCCGTTTTATCTGGACAACCATCCAGACCACCGGCAAACCGCCGCCGTCGGCCTTGAAGCCTTAAAACGCCAATCGGGGCCCGACGCTTATTTCTATGAAGTCTGGTCGGCCATGATCCACGACCATTTGGTGGATATAGGCGACGCGGTAGAAAAAAAACGGGAGGCGATCCGGGTTTATCAGTCGCAAAAAGATATCGAAACTTTTGCGGAGCAGGTCATAGGCCTGAATCGCTTTCGCTCGCTGGGGTCGGACAACCAGTTTGAATACGCAGAAGCGCTGTTCAAGCTGGACCCCAATCGCATTGATGAAATTTTGAATCAAATCCATGACCGCTAAACTCGCCAGCTTGATCAAAATCCTGACGACTCCGTTTTTTTACAAGGAAGCGTTCCGATGGGTTCTCTATTATCTCTACGAGCACGTTCTGCCGATGAAGAATTTACAAATCGGCGAAAATCCGGAAATCCATCCCACGGTATCCTTTCGCTTCGAGAAAAATATCCGGCTGGGCGACAACGTGGTTCTGGACATGAACTGTTGTCTCTGGGCTTCGGAAAACTCCCGCATCACCGTAGGAGACAACACCGGGATCGGACCCGGCACGGTCGTCGTTTCTTCCAACCACTCCTTCATGAAAGGCAAGCCGTTCGCCGAACAGCCATTGTCTGAAAAGGATATCGAAATCGGAAACAACGTTTGGATCGGCGCCAATTCCCTCATACTGGCCGGCGCTTCGATAGGCGACGGATCGGTCGTTGGAGCGGGTTGCGTGGTCGCTCGTCCCATTCCGCCGGATTCAATCGTCGTCGCGGAAAATCGTAAATTGACTATCGTGAAAAAAAGATAGGTCCTAACCAAGTCTTACCGAACCTGTCATCAGAGGTCTTCGTTGGCTTCCCCGTTCAAATTTCCCCATCCGGCGTCTCTGGATCTTTCCATTGTGGTCGTCAGTTTTAACACGCGAGCCATTCTCCTGGACTGCCTGCGGAGCGTCTACGACCAGACGCGGGAAATTTCGTTTGAGGTATTCGTGGTGGACAACGCCTCGTCCGACGGCAGCGCCGACGCTGTAGCCAAGGAATTCCCAGAAATCCACCTCATTCAAAACCCCGTCAACCGCGGCCTGTCCCCGGCCAACAATCAGGCTGTGCAAAAATCAAAAGGACGCTACGTCGTTCTTCTGAACAGCGACGCGCTTCTCGTTGAAAATTGTTTTTTGAAGCTCG
>JAJDBE010000248.1 GCA_029261515.1 Nitrospinaceae bacterium
GGCCCGTGAACAGGAGAAAAAAGCCTGTTACTTCCCGGAGACCTCGGTCCAGCATCTATTGGGGAAAAGCACCCACCAGCCCAAGATAAGAGAGAAGGTGATTCTGGAAACCTACAAGAGCAACCTGTATTTTTTCTCCAAATATTACCCGCTTAAGTGGAACCTCATTCTTCGCTCACTTTACTGCCTGACCTTCGCGGTGGGGATTTTCCGGTCGCTGTGGAAAAAAATGACCGGGCGGCCCTGGCAGGAAGCGGAAGATTCCATTGCCCTCAAGCTGAAACTGCTTTTTCTCAAAGTCCCGAAAGCCCGGCTTTCGCGGTCTATTAATTTAAAGCCTGATTAATCAATATATTTGATGGATAAAAGGGGCCTTGGCCCGCGGACAGCGGCTCGGGTCTGGACCTAAAGGAAAATCCGGTTTTTGCCGAACAGGAAGAGGTGGAGAAGTGTCCATCGTCATTGAGTTTCCCGGAAAATTATTTCTCTCGTCAGATTCTATGGATTTACAACAAGCCGCATTCCTGCTACTCGTCGTGCTGATGGGTTATTTTTCCCGCCGTCCTTTTTTCGACTTTCCCATGGACGACGATTTCGCCATCTACACCTACCGCGCCCGCTTTGCTCGCAGGGGATTTCGATGGAAAAAAGATTTGCAGATCATCGGCATTCCCATGTGGAGGATGCTCCTTAAGGACCTCTGGTACGGCGACCCCCAAAATGGGATGCAACGCATCCGGCATTTGCAGACGTTCTTTCATATCGCGGCCTCGGTCATCGTCTTTTTCTCTGTATTGACATTTACAGGCAATTCCTGGGCCGCCTTGGTCGCCGGACTTCTGCATGCGTTTTACGGCACCTCGCCCGACCTCACTGCTGGCTCCTACAATCACGAGCAGTTCTACATTCCGTTCACCCTGGCGGGACTGGCGCTCTTGACTCTCGGTCCGGATCATGTGTTTCTCGCCGGGCTGTGTTTTGGTCTCGCCACCATTCCCAAATACACGACGGGGCTATATGCCGCCGTTCTTTCGCTGGCAGTGGCATGGCAGTACGGATTCCTGGCGCTCACGCTGTTTGCAGGGGGCGCGGCGTTGCCTCTGCTTCTATCCAATTTGATCGAGAAAAAACTCGGCTTCTGGGACGACCTCTCACGCCAGCAAATGCAGACGCGCATGGCCACTACGTTAAGGCTGACCCGCACCAAGGCCATGCATTTCAGTATCTCTCAGGAAGTCCGCAATCTGATCGCGCAAACGTTGCCGGTTTGGATCGCCGGCATCCCCGGTCTTATTCTCTCTTTTTTCAGCGGACAGGGGATCTGGACAGCGTGTTTTACCGGGGTGACGCTGGGCATGATGGTCCTGCAACGGGCGTTTTCCCGCTATCATTACCTGCCGCTGATCGCCTGGCTTTCCCTTTGCAGTGGGTGGAGCGTTGACTTTATTCTGCAACAAGGAGGCGCAACGGCGCTGGTCAGTCTTCTAGCCTTTCTTGCCATCACCGCCTGGAATATCAAAAGCCTTTTGTGTTTTTATCTGCGACCGACCGACCGGGAAACCCTGGCCAAACTGGAAAAATTCGACCAATATATATATGTGCCGCATCTTGGCAGAATTTTAAAACGTCTGCTGCGCCTGAGAAAAGAAACCGGAGAACGCATCTTCGTCTGGGGCACGTTTTCCCAGCTCTACCATTTGACCGGACTTCCGGCGGCGGATAATTATCTGCACCACACCATCGGCCCCTGGGACACGCAGGCTCTCGAAGGTTTTTATGACGGCGTCATCGGCGGGTTGATTCGCCACAAACCCGTGTACCTCATCAAATCCTTTCCCGACCTCGATGTGAACCTGCTCGAACAAGTGACGGGCTTAAGATACATGCTGATCAAAGTCGCCCTCACCCGGTTTCCGGTGTATCGGCTGCAATCGTTCACCTCTGTTGCGCAAGACCCGCTGGCGCTTTCCTGGCAGGCGAAAATGCATCTCATGAACGCACTGACGGCGCACGACTGGCACGCTCCTTCCGTCGATAAAACCGATTTTCTATCAGGCCGCGTCACCACGGCTTTAAAGGAATGCCGGAAGTTGATCCGCCTCAATCCGCACGACACGCCCGGCCTTCTGTTTCTTGGCGAACTGTACGCGCATCTCGGGCAAACAGAACTTTCGGCACAAGCCTTTACCAAAGCTCTGCACGAAGAACCCGGACGCGATCATGTCCGGCTCCTGCTGGCGCAGCAAAAGATCAAGCTGGGCTTGCTGGTGGAAGCCAAAGTGCTGATTAACGAAGATAGCCTGCGTTTTGGCGTCAGCGACGAGACGTCTTTTTTGCATGGATTGATTCACCAGAAAGAAAACCATCACCTCGAAGCCGTCGCGGAATTCGAACGGTTTCGCACCCTGCATCCTGAACGCCACGACTGCTGGAAGGCGTTGATCGAATCCCTGACAATCTTGAACGACCGCGAACAACTGGTGCGCCTGCACGCAGAGTCGGACAACGTCAGTAAGAAAGCTGACCGGGACTGGCTGAAAACGCGCACCGCCAATGCCATCGCCAAAGTGGATTCCCCTTTGCGGCCAGAATCGGAAACGCTGCATTTCTATTGCCACCAAGATCCTGAAAATTGTTTTCTGATCTATGCCAGGGCTTCGGCGCTGGAACGGGAAGGCGATATCGAAAACGCCTACCGGCTGTTTGAAAACATCACCGCGTCCTGGAAAAGTGTCCCGCACATTCGGGCAGGGGCCTGGTTCCGCCGGGCGCGTCTGTCGCGGGGAGACCGCAGATATGAATTTGCCAGAAAATGTCTGGAGCTTGATCCCCGTCACCAGGGAGCCAGAGAAATTTTATCTCAATTTAAATCGGATGCGGAAACCGGAGAAGTTCTGCCTGAAGGCAGTGACCGGAAAACCCGCTCCCTGTAATTTTCCGCTCAACTTTTTGGAGGACGATCATTGAAAGTCAGTGTCATGGTACCCAACTGGAACGGCATGCGTTTTATCGGCATGTGCCTCGACTCGTTGCAGCGCTCCGACTTTGAGAAAGAGGCGTTTGAAGTCATCGTCGTGGACAATGGCTCTCGGGACGGCTCGCGTGAACTGATCGAAACCCAATACCCCTGGGTCCGCCTGATCAAAAATCCTGAAAACATGGGTTTCGCCACCGCCTGCAACCAGGGCATTCAGGCGGCAAAGGGCGATTATATCATTCTGTTGAACAATGACATCGAGGTCGAACCCGACTGGCTGACCGAACTTTACGAAGGTATGGAGCGGCACCCCGAATGCGGCATGGGCACCACCAAAATGATGTTTCTCGACGAGCGGGAGGTGTTTTACAACACCGGCGACCTGTTTCACGCCTGGTCTTCCGGCGGCGGCAGGGGCCAGGGGGAAAAGGATGTCGGCCAATACGACCGGGAAGAATATGTCTTCGGCGCCTGTGCCGGGGCGGGAATCTACCGCCGGGAACTGTTTGAAACCGTCGGTGTTTTCGATGAGGATTTTTTCATCTTCGCCGAAGACGTCGATCTCAACATGCGCAGTCAGTTGCAAGGGTTCAAAACCGTTTATCTTCCCAAAGCCAAGGTCTACCACATCGGCACCGCCACCGTCG
>JAJDBE010000249.1 GCA_029261515.1 Nitrospinaceae bacterium
TTTTTTGCAGGTTCCACCCAAACAGCAAACGTCTCCATGCACACTTCAACCGGATTGGTCACGCTGGAATTATTGGCCGGTTTTACAATGTTCACAGCCTTATAATTTCCGGCCACGCCATAGTCCGCAAAGGTGAGCGAAGCCGGGGTGAGTAAAAGTAAAAGTGCCAGAAAATTGCAAATTTTTTGTGTCAAATTCTTTGTTCGCATATTTTTACCTCCTTAAAACTTTTGTTTTAAAAACCCAATTTCGAAGCACCCTCTAATACGCCGGTTGAAATTGGTATGAATTACACACTGCAATCTCTGATCTTGAAAGTTTCTGCCGTTTTGATTCTTTGAATCCGATCTCCCCTTCTCCCGTTCCTCAAAAAGAAAGAACGGTGTCGGTTTTTTTGCCTGCTTCGAGTTCCTCTCGGTGTCCGCAAAGAACACAACGCTGGACCGTGACCTCCAAACCCGATTCCCACTCTTGCGCCAGATATCCGTGGCAGCGCCGGCATTTGCCTGAAGGGGTTTGCGCTGGGTTAACCTTCGATTGCGAGCTTTTTACCCTTAAAATTTTCATAACTCCCAACCTCCTGTTTAATGTTTGTCAAATGTTATATTCATAGTTTTATGCTTATGTCTAATGTTTGTCAACTATTTTTTCACAAAACTTTTGACAAACTATAAACAAAACATTACTATGAACTTATGAAAACGTTCAGAATCAATCAGGTGGCAAAAATGACGGGGCTTTCAAAAGAAGTCCTCAGGACATGGGAAAAACGCTATCGGCTGTTGTCTCCGGAACGGGGTCCGAACCGTTACCGCCTGTATAAAGAACAGGATGTGGACTTATTAAAATTTCTGGTCAAGGAAATCGAACAGGGCCAATCCATTGGCGAGCTGGCCTCATTGGGGAAAGATGAAATTCTGGCTCGTGCGAAGGAGAGGAGCAAAAAGGAACCAGAAACCTTACCCAGAGATCAAATTCTGGTGGAACTGGAAAAACATTTATTGCCGCTGGACCCAATGGCGTTTGAAAAAAGACTGAATGATTTAGTGGTCTTACTGCCTTTTGAGGAGGCCTTTAATAGGATTCTCGTGCCACTGCAAATCCGGGTGGGGGAACTCTGGTTTGAGGGTAAGCTGGATATTTCGGTTGAGCATTATGTAACGGCGCAGGTCAAACAAAAACTGTTTGCCGCCATGAACATGATAAGTTTCGAGCAACGTGGACCGAAGGTTCTGATTGCCTGTCCTCCCTGGGAACTGCATGAAATAGGAGCTCAAACGATCGCTTACTTCTGCGCAAACAGAAGATGTCAGGTGATTTTTCTTGGCTCCAATTTACCATTGGCAAATTTAATTCATTTTAATTCCCTCACAAAACCGGAGGCCATCTTACTATCCTTCACCTCAGATATCAGTGAAAACAAGGCGAGAGCCTTCTTTACGGATTTATCTTCACAAATTCAGCCACCCTGTCCGGTGTGGGCGGGAGGGCAGGGTATAAAGGGTATGAAGCCCCTGTTCGAAAAAGCAAACATCAAAATTATAAATGACTTGGATGTTTTGGAGAAGCTATTGGCTGAAATTACATTCTGATCAACGCCTGTCAGGATAGGATTTAAGAAAAAGATCTTTCGAATAGTTTATTTTTAAGAAAGGTCACTTCAATTGGATAAAATTTGGATAGGAATCAGCAGCTGCTTACTGGGCGAAAAAGTCCGATGGAACGGCGACCACAAGCAAAACTGGTATGCCAAAGAAATATTGGGCAGGTTTTTCGATTATGTTCCGGTTTGTCCCGAAGTGGAAGTGGGGATGGGGGTTCCGCGAGAAACCGTTCACTTAAAAGGCAGCAAGGATTCTCCCAGAATGGTGGGAACCAAAACCGGCACCGACTGGACGCAAAAGATGATCCGGTTCAGCGCCAGTAAAGTGCGGGAGCTTTCTTCGCATGACTTGAGTGGTTTCATTTTCAAGAAAGGCTCGCCTTCCTGTGGCCTCAGCCGCATATCGGTTTACTCCGAGTCCGGGGACAAGGTGAATACCATGGGACAAGGACTATTCGCTGCTACATTCACCAATACATTTCCTCTGGTTCCTGTGGAAGAAGAAGGAAGGTTGAACGATTTTAAAATCCGGGAGAACTTCATCGTCCGCGTCTTCAGCTATCATCGGCTGCAACAATTATTCAAAGAGGGTTACTCCCGAGGTTCTCTCGTCAACTTTCATACGCGGCAGAAGTTTTTACTTCTGGCTCACAGCAGAAAACATTATGACTTTTTGGGAAAACTGGTGGCCGAAGCAAAAAAGTACCGACCGGCGGAAATGAAAACCCGTTACAGCGAAACATTCATGGAAGGATTGACTTTTAAAACAACCGCGAAAAAAAATACCGATGTGCTTCAGCATATGCTGGGCTTCCTCAAAAAGAAACTGACCAAAGAAGAAAAACAGGATATTTTATCCACTCTGGAAGACTACAGAAAAGAACTGGTGCCTCTGATTGTCCCTCTCACCCTGGTCCGGCATTATGTGAAAAAATACGACATCACCTATCTACTCGATCAGGCGTATCTGAACCCTCATCCCAAAGAGCTGATGCTCCGAAACCACGTTTAATTTCCATCAAGTGTTTTCCGCCTCAATGCAATGCACTAGAAACTTCGATTGCCTTAGTTTTTGTCAGACGGTCTTAAACAGGGCCAAAGCTTTTTCCCGTTGCAAGGCATGATCGACAATCGGGCGGGGGTAATCTTTTCCCAAAATACACCTGGCTTTTTTTTGCTCCTCTAAACTGGCGCTGTGCGGCCAGTGGATGTGTTTTTTCGAAAATCCCGCCAACTCAGGAATATGTTCCTTTATAAATATCCCCTCCGTATCAAATTTTTTTGACTGGGTAACGGGATTAAATATTCGAAAATATGGTTGCGCATCGCA
>JAJDBE010000250.1 GCA_029261515.1 Nitrospinaceae bacterium
GGGGTCTTATGAGCTGGAGCGTTTTAGCCCGCAGGACCTGAAAGAAGAGCCGTTCTGGAATTACCTCAGCCGTTCCGGAAAAAAGGTGGCGGTCATCGACGTTCCCAAAACCTATCCGTCTGAGAATCTCAATGGCATTCATATTGTGGATTATGCCACCCACGATCCGGAGAAAAACCGGCTGTGTACCTGGCCTCCTTCTTTGCAAGAAGAAATAAAACAACTCCTGGGCGATTACACACTGAATTGTTGCAATGCGTTTAGAACGGAGGTGGAAGAATATATTCAATTTAAGAATGAGCTGCTCGACCGAATTAAAAGAAAGAAAGAGCTGGCGGCTCACTATCTCAAGCAGGGAGAATGGGATTGTTTCCTCGCCGTTTTCAGTGAAACCCATTGCATCGGCCACCAATGCTGGCACCTGCACGATTCAACTCACCCGCGCCACAACCCTGAAATTATCCAGGCGATGGGCGACCCCATGTTGGAGGTATATAAAGCCACCGATGCGGCCATAGCGGAACTTTTGGAGCTGGTGACTCCGGACACTTCCGTTATCCTCCTGGCGAGCCACGGAATGGGGCCGCATTACGATGCGAGTTTTCTATTGGATCAGATTCTGTCAAGCCTGGAAAACCCCCAAAGCAGAAAAAAATCTCACCAATTGAAGCAAGCCGTTAAAAGGGAAATCCACCAGATCATCGAATCGATTTTCCACGGGCCGGAAGCGCACAAGTATGATGTCAAGTATCCCTTATTGGTTAAGACTGCCCAATGGGTGCGTCACAAGCTTCCCCCCGGCGTGGGAATTCGCAGTATGATCAGGAAAAAGAAGCAAGAAGCGGACAGTGAAAAAAAACAACGGCAGGAGGCGGCTTTCCAAAACCAGAAGTGTTTTTCCGTTCCCAACAATGATGCGTATGGAGGGATCCGGATCAACCTTGTTGGCCGGGAACCTAATGGTAAAGTTCAGCCGGGTTCTGAATACGAGGAATTTTGCCAGACGCTGACTCAGGATCTTTTGAGTCTGGTCAATGTTAAAACGGGAGAGCCCGTGGTGCGTCAGGTATTGCGCACCGTTGACCTTTATCAGGGAAACCGCATGGACTCTCTGCCGGATCTTTTGGTCGAATGGAATCGGAACGCTCCTGTTTCCGTCATTCATTCCTTCAAAACAGGAACCATTCGCGGCCAGTATGAAAAATGCCGTACTGGAGATCACAGATCGGAAGGCCTGTTTTTTGCTTTAGGCGACACTTTTGAGCCGGGTCCGGTTGAGAAAACCGTATCCGTTATGGACTTTGCACCGACCATGGCCACTCTCCTGGGAGTCCGATTGTCCCATTTTGATGGCCAACCGATCACCTCCTCTCTTATTCGGAAATAATGATGAGACCCTCAAACTGTCTTCGCTGTGAGCCTTAATCCTGAAAGTTCAAAAACGCTCAGGGGAGAAGATCCTGCCTGCGATGGGAAACTCAAGGTGTCCATTCTTTCTCCGCATCCCTCCAGCGGAGGCATGACCCGGGCGATTTTTCTCGGCGCCTTATTGAACAAGGCGGGTTATGAGGTGGAAATCATTCACTGTGTTTTTAAGAAGGGTGAGTTGATTTATCCTGAACCTCCGGAGTATCTCACCACGATTCCCGTACAGCATACAGGCTATCTTCGCCTCGCCAGGAATATACTGAAAGCCATGAGCGGGGATGTGATTTATTGCCTCAAACCCAAACCCGATAGTCTGGGGATCGCCCTCTTAAACAAACTCGGTAGAGGCCGCCCGGTGATTCTGGATATCGACGATTGGGAATTGAGTTTTTTAGGAGAGCAGGAAAAGAATGCGTCCTCCTTTCTGCAGTGGAAGACATGGCGGCTTTTTGTGTTTCGCCTGTTGAAATTCCGCACTCTGATGATCCCCAGGTTGCAAGTGCTGTGGATGGAGTATCTGACGAGAAAAGCCGATGCGATTACCGTGAGTTCCCGGTTTCTGCAAAGGCGTTTTGGGGGAATTTATCTGCCCAATGGTAAAGACACGTCTTTGTTCGATCCTGACAAGTACTGTCCAGAGACGGTGCGGGAGCGTTACGGTCTTTCTCAATTCCGTGTTCTCATGTTTCCGGGGACCGCCCTTACCCATAAAGGCCTCGAGGATGTCCTGCAGGCGTTGGACATATTGAATCAGGAAGATATTCGGCTGGTCGTCGTCGGCGGCAAAAAAAGCGGCAATCGGTCGGTAAGCAGATTGTTGAAAAAATGGAAGCGCTGGATTAT
Organism: Nitrospinaceae bacterium; assembly: GCA_029261515.1. Lineage (GTDB taxonomy): Bacteria > Nitrospinota > Nitrospinia > Nitrospinales > VA-1 > JAJDBE01. The sequence continues at coordinate 2,272 of JAJDBE010000250.1, forward strand.
TAGAATGCCGCAGTTTCCTCTGGAAAAAATGCCGGAAATTGTCGCCGCCGCCCATGTGGTGGTGGTGCCGCAAAGGAATAATCCCACCGGCCGTGCTCAATGTCCTATGAAATTGACGGATGGGATGGCCATGGGGAAACCCATCCTTTCAACACGGGTGGGAGATATCCCGGATATTCTGGGAGATACCGGCTATCTGGTTTCCCCCTCATGTCCCGAGGAAATTGCCGAAACCTTGAAAACGATATTTCAAAATTGGCAACAGGCAGAGCAAATGGGCAAAAGAGCCAGGGAGAGATGCATGGAGCGCTACAGTCTCGAGGCTTTAAGCGAGAACCTTTCCAGTGCCCTGGCCCGCTGGGACCAGCGGCCCTTTCAGGAACAGGACTCCTCCCAGCCTTAAAAATCGAATCGCTTTTCAGACCAAAAATTTTACTGGTGTTTTCTGAGGTTGAATTATTATATCGGCAGTATGAGTCTGAATGAACCGGCAAACACTCTGCTGGCGACTGGCGTGCGCGTCGGGTCGGATTTCTTGAGAAAAAAATTTCCGCATTCCCCAGGCCTTGCAAAAGCCAAATCCTGTTGCACGTTCCGTGATTTAAGAAATCTCCCGCGATAAAGTCACAATCGCCGCTTCCCGCGTCCCGAACAGCAAAAAGCGGTGGCTTTCGATCATCATGAACTCCAACCCCCAGCCGTCCTGACCCAATTCATTCAGCGTGTCTTCAATTTTATCGAGGGGCAGCTTGCTGGCGCCAAAAAATAAGGTGCCGAGCGCGCCTTCCTTGATGATTTCTACTTTATACTGTTTTTTGCTCATACCACTCCTCCGTAGGCAGAAAGGGATTTTAAAATGAATTGCGGGAGAAGGCATTGTAAGCGGAAACAAGAGAGCCGGGCAAAAAAATGTAGTGTGAATGATCTCTAATTAAAATTTGTACCCACGAAACCAAGAAATAAGGAAGCCGGGACCGTGGAGATTCCTGTATTGAGGTTGAAATGGCTCAGTCCTTTATGCTCTCACACTGGATTGACTGCCAACTGATTAGGGCTTTTATATTTTTTTAAGTTGCGAACCTCCCGCCTTTCTTTATACCTTTGATCCAGGGCTTCGGGACACCCCTTGGCTGGCAGGTCCGCATGTGAATTTTCCCCGAGTCATCCGTGAATTAAAATAAGGATCGCCTATGTCTGCTTTCATAAGATTTCCCCGGCTGATTATTTTCTTACTCATTTATCTCGGTATGGTTTCGCCTTTGCCGGCTGAAGAAACGCCACCGGCGCCGCTTCTGGCCGGGATGGGAAGCTACCACTTTCCCGTCACCACAGAAAACTCACAGACACGGCGTTATTTCGACCAGGGATTAGTTCTCGCTTTTGCCTTCAATCATGCCGAAGCGGCGCGTTCGCTGCGCGAGGCGGTCCGGCTCGATCCCCAATGCGCCATGTGCTATTGGGGATGGGCGCTGGTGCTGGGGCCAAACATCAACGCCGGCATGGAAGATGCGGCGGTTGCCGAAGCGTACGAAGCCATTCAGAAAGCCAGCGAGTTGGCCGGGTCCGCCACGGAAAAAGAACAGGCGTTGATCCGCGCGTTGGCCAAACGTTATGCCCCCGCACCGGTAAAAGACCGTAAGGCACTGGATATAGCCTATGCCGACGCCATGCGCGAGGTGGCCCTTAAGTTTCCCGAAGATGCCGATGTTCTGGCTCTCTTGGCGGAAGCCTTGATGGATCTCCATCCCTGGGATTTCTGGACGCTGAAGGAAAAAAAAGCGCAACCCTGGACTGCTGAAATTTTGCAGGTTCTATTAGCCGCGCTGAAACACAATCCCGAACATCCTCTCGCCAATCATCTCTATATTCACGCGATAGAAGCCTCGGCGCACCCGGAAAAGGGAATCCCTGCCGCCGACCGGTTGCGCACCCTGGTTCCGGGCGCCGGGCATTTGGTGCACATGTCCAGCCATATCTACATCAACGTGGGCCGCTACCGCGATGCGGCGATCGCCAATCAAAGAGCCATCGAAGCCGATCAAAATTATTTGAAGCAAGTGAAAGCGCAGGGCCTTTATCCTTTAGGTTACGTGCCGCACAATTATCACTTTCTCTGGGCGGCGGCAATGATGGAGGGGCAAAGCGCGCTAGCCATCGAGGCCGCAAAGGGAACCGCAGAAGCTGTCGATCAGACCATGATGCGCGAACCGGATTTGGCCGGCACCCTGCAGCATTTTTACACCATGCCGCTTTACGCACTCGCCCGTTTCGGCAAATGGGAGGAAATTCTAGCGGCGCCCTCCCCTCCTGAAGATCTTAAGTATCCAAAAGGCATCTGGCATTTTGCCCGCGGCATGGCGCAAAACGCCGAAGGTCAGGTCGATGAAGCAAAGCAGGAGCTGGAGCAACTCAAATCCATTGCCAATGATCCCGCGCTTTCAGAGATGAAGGTTTTCGGCTTGAACAGTTTTAAGGCATTGCTGCAAATTTCTGTTGAAATGCTGGAGGGGGAGATCGCCGCCAGCCAAAAGGATTACGATAAAGCGGTCGATCACTTGCAGGCAGCGGTTCGCATCGAAGATGCCTTGATCTACAACGAACCCGCGGACTGGTACTTTCCTCCCCGGCAGGCGTTGGGCGCGGTGTTGCTGGAGGCAGGCCGCGGCGCGGAAGCCGAGCAGGTGTACCGAGAGGATTTACAGGAGAACCCAAACAACGGCTGGTCTCTGTTCGGTTTGGCCCAGAGTTTGCGCGCCCAGGACAAAACCGAAGAATTGAGTGAAGTGGACAAACAATTTCAAAAGGCCTGGAACAAGGCGGACATTGAACTGACCGGCTCGCGATTTTGAAACCGGTGAACAGGAAAGGAAAGTTTATTTAACGAATTAAAATGCCGCACAGTGTGAGCAAGTGCGCCCTCCGCGGAGAAGTGGCATCGGATTGATTAAAAGCGAAACTTAAAAAGCGTCGGTGGTTTGGTGTGAACGCCCTGGTTCTCCCGAACCGAATAAGGGTCCCAATGCTCGCGCTCCTCAGAGGAGTCGTAAAGAGAGGAGGAGTCTTTCTTGATGCGGCCCTTTTGTAGTTTTATTTTTTCTTCTTCTGATTCGCGCCAAAGTTGTTCTTTGGACTTTTCAGGGGTCCTCAAGGTTTTCGATGGGTCCAAAACCCGCTTGGAAAGCGGCATTCTGGAATCCTCCTGCACAGTGACTCCGGTGGAAGGTCCCGCCAAAACCAGCACATTGCCCCATAGAGAAAAGCCCAGTGCCAAAATAAAAAATACAACGAACTGGGAGACTTTCTTTTCTTTATTGCATTTAAAAGAATCGAATCCTATTTCCATTGCAATGACTCGAACCAGTAATCGTAAGTGGACTTTAGCCAGGTATCGGCTTTGCGGGCCACGATCCAGGAATTTAAGAAACTGAGGAAGTCCGCATCTCCTTTATTGATGGCAAAGCCCGCCCGGGTGATCAGGAGCGGTTCCGATAAAGGCACATCGACTTTTTCAGGATGCTCCAACGCAATGAACCGGGGAATGGGATGCGACTCCATATAGACATGAATTTTTCCTGTCACCACGGCGTCTTTAGCGGCGTCGCTTTTCTGGAAGACCACAATGGAAGCCTTATCGAACACCCGCCTGGCGAGATTTTCCGACACCGTTTCCGAGATCACGCCGATTTTTATGGCCGGGTCGTTCAGTTCCTCCACGCGCTTTATATTTTTTGTGAGCGCAATGTTGGTCGCGAGGCTCGTGCCCGATGTTGCGTAAGGCGAACTGAAATTCACCTTCAATGCCCGTTCCGGCACGATCGCCATGCCAGCGATAATGATATCGATTTTGCCGGCATTGAGCGCCGGGATCAGTTCGTCCCAGTCGAAGGGCACGAATTTGGCAGTCACTCCCATGTCCTTGGCCAGCTTTTTCGCGACATCCACTTCAAAGCCTGTCAACTTTCCATCTTTATCCTTAAAGACCCAGGGAGTGAAAAAAGCAACCCCTACCCGAAGCGTTCTCTTTTCTATAATCTGTTGAAGTTTGGGGGCCGCCGCGGCGTCACTTGCCCAAACGGACTGCAAGCTTCCCGCAATTAGAAAAATAAAAATATAAAAGCAGATTTTTATACGCTGTGCGCTGATGGGTTTTAAATGTGCCATAAAATTGCGATTGTCCTTAAAGCTGAGGTTCGCCGTGACGTAACACCGCCAAAACGTTGAACCGGGTGGCTGGAGTCTGCGAATCAAGTGCTTAATTTAATTCGGGTTTGATCGTTTCATAGTCTCATTTTGAGACGGCCAAAGCAACCGAACTGTTTTTCACCCTGGAATGCCTATTGGCGCCAATTTTCTTTGCTAGGAAATGCAGCTGCTGTATGATGTTTAGCTCATTAGGACTTGTGAAAGTTATAAAGCCATGAAGCAATATGATGTTCTAGTAATAGGCGGAGGACACGCCGGCTGCGAGGCTGCCTTGGCGGCGGCACGCATGGGGTGCGCCACGCTGCTCATCACCCTCGACCGGGACAAAATTGCGCTCATGCCCTGCAACCCCGCCATCGGCGGCATCGGCAAGGGCCACATTGTGCGCGAAATCGACGCTTTAGGTGGCGAAATGGCGAAGGTCATCGACCAAACCGGCATTCAGTTCCGCGTGCTGAACGCCTCGAAAGGGCCTGCGGTGCAGGGTTACCGGGCACAGGCAGACAAAAAACTCTATAAAGACGCCATGCGCCGGGTGCTGGAAAACCAGGCCAGGCTCGACATTCTCGAAGAGGAGGTCGATGAACTGCTGATTGAAAACCGCAAAGTTCTCGGAGTCCGCACCGTGCCGGGAACCGAAATCCGCGCCGGAGCCGTCGTCATCACCACCGGAACGTTTTTAAACGGACTCGTGCATGTGGGACTCAAAAGCCATGCCGCAGGAAGGGTGGGGGAAAAGCCGTCCACCAAACTTTCGCAATCGTTTCTCGCCGCCGGGTTCGAGGTGGGCCGGTTAAAAACCGGGACACCACCGCGGTTGCTCAGCGGTTCCATCGATTACAGCCAATGCACGGTGCAGGACGGCGATGCCGAGCCGCAACCGTTTTCCTTTTTCACCCAATCCATCAATCGCCGTCAGGTCGCGTGTCATCTCACCGCCACCAACGAAAAGACCGCGGCGGTGATTAAGAAGAACATGCACCTGTCGCCGCTTTACAGCGGCGTCATCGACGGCGTCGGTCCGCGTTATTGCCCCTCCATCGAAGACAAGGTCGTCAAGTTTCCCGACAAGGGGTCGCACAATATTTTTCTCGAGCCAGAAGGACTCGACACCGACTGGGTCTACCCCAACGGAATTTCCACCAGTCTCGCCGAGGAAGTGCAGTGGGAACTGGTGCGCACCATTCCCGGGTTGGAACAGGCGGAGCTGGTGCGTCCCGGCTATGCGGTGGAATACGATTTTGTGCCGCCGACGCAACTTCTGCCGACGCTGGAGACCAAGCTCGTGCATGGGTTGTATCACGCAGGCCAGATCAACGGCACCTCCGGCTACGAGGAAGCGGCGGGGCAGGGCCTCGTCGCCGGCATCAACGCGGCGCTCAAGGTGCAGAAAAGACCGCCATTTGTTCTCACGCGCATGGAAAGTTATATCGGCGTCCTGATCGACGACCTGGTGACCAAAGGCACCGAGGAGCCTTACCGCATGTTCACCTCGCGCGCCGAATACCGTCTCCTGCTTCGGCAGGACAACGCCGACGACCGGTTGATGGTCAAGGGCCACGCACTCGGGCTAATAGCAAAAGAGGATTATGCGCGTTGCCAGGAGAAATATGCGCAAGTGAAAAACGAGATCGAGCGGTTGACAGTCACGAATGTCGTGCCCAACAAAGTGGATTTATCAAAATTAGCCCTATTGGGCATTTCCGATCTCAAGCGGCCCACCACCTTAGGCGGTCTCTTGCGCCGACCCGACATCACCTATGCGCAGTTGATTGAGACGTTCAACGGGGCTTCACTGCCTAAGCTGGTGGGGGAACAAGTGGAGATTCAGGTCAAGTACGAGGGTTTCATTGCCCGGCAGAACCAGATGGTCGAAAAACAAAAGAAGCTCGAGCATGTCCCCATTCCCCAGGAGTTCAAATACGCAGGCATTGCCGGGCTGTCCACTGAAGTGATGCAGAAACTTCAGGACATCCGCCCGTTGACGCTCGGACAGGCGTCGCGCATTTCCGGCATCACGCCGTCTGCGATTGCCATTCTCATGGTGGTGCTGGAGCAGCGGTTTCACCGACAGGGGAAAAGCGGCAACGACGGGCCAGCTGAAAATCCCGAACAGGCGAAGGCTGAATTGGCGGGGACGTGACGCACACCGACTCGGTGCAATGGCGTCTTGCAGTGGACAAGCAGGACATCGCCTATCTCGTCAGTATTTTTGAAGCCTACGAACATTTCGCCGTCGTGCGTACCATCGACCAGTCGCAAGGGCTGGTGGAGCTGATGATCTCGCCTGATTTTCTCAATGACACCCGCCAACTCCTCGACAGCCTGAGCAAAGAAATTCCGTTACGTGTGGTTTGAACTTTTTCAGTAATGAATTAAAGAATGGACCGGCAGGCCGTTTAGTTTCTCTCTCCCTTTAAGAAAATCAAGCTCCATGAGAAAATCGATCTCGACGATTTCCACCTTGAAATGACTCTGAATCAGATCGACCGTGGCCGCCAGAGTGCCGCCGGTGGCCAATACGTCATCGACGATGAGAATTTTCTGCCCGGATTGCAACGCATCCTGATGGATTTCCAGCGTGTCGGTGCCGTATTCCAGAGCGTAGGATTTCTGGTGGGTTTTGTAGGGCAGTTTTCCCGGTTTTCGCACCATCACCGTTCCCGCACCCAGCGCGTAAGCCAGCGTGGCCGCGAAGATGAATCCCCGCGCTTCCACCCCCACCACCGCATCGATGCCTTTGCCTTGATGGCGGTCCCTTAACGTGTCGATGGTTTGTTTAAACGCCGCGCCATTGCCGAGAAGCGGAGTGATGTCTTTAAAGATGATGCCTTCCTTGGGAAAGTCGGGAATGTCGCGGATGATCGACTTCAAAGAGTCCATATTCATATCCTTTGGTCGCTGGGGTTGTGGTACTGCCGTTAAGGGATGGGTTTTACTACGGATGCGGAAAAAATAAAAGCCTATCTTTTGCTTGGCAGATATTTTAAAGGATTCCGGGGGTGGGTGTCGTTGCGCACTTCAAAGTGCAGATGCGGGCCGGTGGACCGACCGGTGCTGCCGACCGAAGCGATTTTCTGTCCCTTCTTGACCCAGGTGTTTTTGCGCACCCAGTTTTTCGAGTTGTGCGCGTACACGGTGGTCAGGTGATTTTTATGTTTGATGATGACCATCAAACCGTAGCCGGTCGGACCCCAGTCGCTGAACACCACCTGACCGGCGGCGGCGGCGTAAATGGGGGTGCCTTTGCGGGCGCCGACGTCGATGCCGTCGTGGTTACGCCCGTTGCGTTTGCCAAAGGTGGAGGTCAGCGTTCCTTTCACCGGCCAACTGAGAAAATTTTTAACCGGCGGTCTTTTTTTGTCGCCGGAGGATTTTCTTTTTTTGGTTTTTTTATGCGCCGTGCGGACGCTTTTGTCCGTCGGTGGCACATACAGCACACGGAAGGCGCCGGGAACCCACAAACGCCGGCCCACGCGAACCGCAGCGGCATCGCGGATTTTATTGACCTGCATCAGGGTGCGGACGTTTATTTCGTAAGCCTTGGCGATCCGGTACAGCGTTTGCCCCTTCTGCACGACATGGTACACCCCTGGTCCTGAAGGGGTGCCGCGTGAGGATGAGAATCCCTGACAACCGGCCAAAAACAGCAGGGTGAGAAGAGGAAAAAGAATTTTTAGCGTTACTTTGCGATAATTCATGGCACAATCCCGGCGATTATCTCATAACTAATTGAAAATTTTAACATTGTGGCATCGCGTGTCAAGAGTTAAAGGCTTTGGAAGCGGCTTTACATCGCTAAAGGCTTGCGGTATAAACCGTATTCGATCGCCGGAAACGGCAGTGTGATTTCTGTCTCTTTATCAGCCATGATCCATTTCACTTTCTTAAAAATTTGCGCGTGTTGAATCCATCCTCCGTCAAGGTTGCAGCGTTGCTTCTTTCCCTGGGATTTTCTCTGGGGTGTGGCCAGGGCGCAGTGGCGCCAGACTTGTTTGCGTTGCCCGTCACCTACATCGTGGGGAAAAAACCCGCCGCCTTGGTCGCGCATGACATGAACAACGACGGCTACCACGATATTCTGGTGGCCAACTCCGGCGAAGACACGCTGAGTTATCTCGAAGGTCTCGGCGACGGCACGTTTAAGGAACCGCAGACCCTGGACACCGGACGCGAGCCGGTGGCGCTCAATGTTGCGGATTTTAACGGCGACGGCACCCCAGACATCGCTTTATGTCATTACGGC
>JAJDBE010000251.1 GCA_029261515.1 Nitrospinaceae bacterium
CCATGAACGCGACGGCTTTTTTCAAAGCCCTCGCTTCCAGAAAAGCGTCCGGGTTGAGGAGCAGAATGTATCGCCCCCTGGCTTGCCGAAGGGCGAGATTGTTCGCGGCGGCGAAACCCAGATTTTTCTGCATCCGGATCAAGTTGAATCCGGGAAACTCCTGTGCCGCCATGTCCGCCGTCCCGTCCTGGGAAGCGCTGTCCACCACCCACACCTCCGAACTCACCCCGTCCCGGTATTTCTCGATATATTGCAAGCAGGTACGGGTCAATTCACGGGTGTTAAAAGTCACCACCACGATAGAAAGATCGAGCGGGTCGCCGGACCGGTCGGTTTGGGAAGACGGCTTTTCGGTCGGGACCATAAGAAATATCGCAAACGTTTGAATTTTTGTGAAGACGGCTATAATAATAATATAACCGTTTTGGCAAGCGCTTGCAATTACCATAAATGTAAAAGTATTGAGAATCATATACATATAAAGCAAATTTTATGCCGTCATTTCAAACCAGACCAAAGCTCTTATTTATTTGTTTTTCAATGGGTTATGTGGCGCGCGTCTTGCCTCACTTTTAGCGACTAGTCAAAATAGTTCTCAATTGTGCAAATTCTAGGGGGAGGGACCGGCGGAGGGGGAAGGGAAAAAGAGAAAGATAAAAATGAAGATCATGAGGAATTCATCAATGATGCCGGTTTGTGGAACTGCTTTCTCCATATACACAAAAATACATAGATTGCATATTTTAAGTATTTTATGTATATTTTATTCAGACCTTGGAACCCTGAATCCTATATCGATTTATAACCGCTTGTTATTGGAGGCGTCATGCGCGAGGAAAACCATGAATCTGTTTCGGCCACCGAACTGGCGCGCAACCTTTCGGCGGTGATAGATAAGGTGCGAATATCCGGGAGGAGTCTTTCCATTACCAAAGGCTCACAAACGGTGGCCGAGTTGCGTCCGCCGTCCAAGCCGGGTTACCCCGCGGAAAAGCTCGCCGCTCTCCTGAATTCGCTTCCCAGATTGGATAACGAGGCGGATTCCATGGCCAAAGACCTGACACGAATCAGACAAAGCGCGCAATTGCCGGAGAATCCATGGGATTAGTCCTCGACACAAACATTTTTATCGCGGCGGAAAAAGGTCGGCTGGATCCCACCCGGTTTGAGGCGTTAAGCGAATACGGGGAAGCTTACATTTCCGCCGTCACGGTTTCGGAATTGCTCGCCGGGGTCCAATTGGCCAGGAGCGCCGAGTCCCGCGTCCAGCGTTCCGCCTTTGTGGAAGGCGTTCTTTCCAACGTTCCCGTTCTGGATTTCACGGAAGAAGTCGCCAGGGTATACGCAACCCTCTACGCCCACTTTTTAAAACCCCGGAAAAAGTCGCCGGGCAACGTCTACGACCTGCAAATCGCGGCGACGGCGATTGCCCACGGATACGCCGTGTTGACCCACAACGTCCGCGACTTCAAAAAGGTGCCGGGCTTGAAAATTGCGCCCCTGCCGTATTATTGAGGCGTTAAATAATTTACAATGAGTTTTCCAGAAAAATATTAAGGGGAACTTTTTATGGCCGTTCCAGAATTTCAAAGCATCATGCTCCCGCTTCTAAAACTTTTGAAAGATGGACAAGAACGCACGGTTGGAGGCGCAATTGATCCCCTGGCGGAAACCCTTAAACTTTCGGAAGAAGACAAAAAGGAAATCCTGCCCAGTGGAAAGCAGAAGCGTTTTAACAATAGAGTTGCATGGGCGAAAGCTTATTTGGGCATGGCGGGTTTGGTTGAAACGCCCACCAGAGGAAAATATAAAATTACCCAACGCGGGCTTGACGTTCTGAAACAAAATCCAGAAAGGATTGACCGCAAATTTTTGGAGAAATTTTCCGAATTCCAGGAATTCCAAAAGCGGACAAAAAGAAAAACCTCCTCCAATGAGGAAATCGGGAAAGTCGACTCCGAAAATCCCGAAGAAACTTTAGGGAACGCCTATCAGGAATTGCGCGACAACCTCGCCCGCGATCTGCTCGACAAAGTCAAGCAATCGCCGCCTGATTTTTTTGAAAGGCTCGTAGTCGATCTTTTGGTGAAAATGGGTTATGGGGGGTCGATTCAGGATGCTGGTCGGGCCATTGGCAGAAGCGGCGACGAGGGAATTGACGGGGTTATAAAGGAAGACCGGTTGGGACTCGACGTTATTTACATCCAGGCCAAGCGTTGGGAGGCCACCGTGGGCCGCCCGGAAATCCAGAAATTTGCCGGGGCCTTACAAGGTCAAAGCGCCAAAAAGGGAATTTTTATCACCACCTCAAACTTCTCCAGAGAGGCCAGGGGGTTTGTGGACAAAATCGAGGTTAAAATCGTTTTGATCGACGGAGAACAGTTGGCGGAATTCATGATCGACCACAACGTGGGCGTGTCTCCCTTTGTTTCTTACGACGTCAAGAAAATCGACTGGGACTATTTTGAAGAAGAGTGAGACATGTTAAAATTGATTCCACGGTTATTGAATTATCAAACCAGGTAAGAATTGAATCAAGTCTTTCCAATTTCAATGGCGAGGAACAACGATGGAAAAATTTACGGCTGTTATCGAACATTGTCCTGAAACAGGGTTGTATGTGGGGTATGTCCCCGGATTTACAGGAGCGCATTCTCAAGGTAAAACTCTGGACGAATTGAACAATAATCTGAAAGAAGTATTGGAGATGTTGCTGGAAGATGGAAAACCAGAACTCGACTCCGAGTTTGTGGGAACGCAAACCGTTATTATTCCCTAAATGGGCAATATTCCGGTATTGAAGGCAAAAGAAGTGGTTCGTGTTTTGGAAAAAATGGGGTTTTCCAAAATCCGCCAAAAGGGATCCCACCAACAATTTAGACATCCGGACGGCAGAGGAACCACCGTCCCATTTCATTCCCGCCAGGATATCTCCCCTATCTTGCTCCGCCAAATCGTAAAAAACATCGAAATTACGATGGAAGAATTCCTGAAAAATTTGTAATAAACCGAAGGCAAACCGCCTTCGGCAAATATTTGGCAAGCGCAACGGGTAGGCGGGAAAGTGGCGTCCCCACTGTCAAAAACTTCAAACCAAATTTTCCAGATTTTGGAGGATTGGAACACCGTTTTGCAGGACTGCTCGATTGACCTAACCCCTTCTCCTTGACAAGAAATTGAACAAAAGCGAAGCGCCATAAAGGCGACTCAGGCAGGCTCCTCCCGAATGAGAGAGAGCAATTTGGGTGGATTGAGAGGAAAATTGAATCGCAATTCATTACAATATGCCTAAACCAGCCCATCTCTCAACGCGTATGGTGAGAGTAAGGCTTTTTATTTTCAACCTAAGTTGTCAGATGAAACGGGATAAAATATGAATCTATGGGTCGATG
>JAJDBE010000252.1 GCA_029261515.1 Nitrospinaceae bacterium
GGGTTGAAATCGCAGACCAGGACCGGGCACATAAAATTTTCGGCCAGCTCATGGGAAAAGACTCCGAACCCCGCTTTAAGTTCATCAAGGAAAAAGCCGTTTTTGTCCAGGACCTCGATATCTGATCCCGCGCCCTCCCCGCTTGCGCCACTTTTTAATTTCCTTGATAAACCCCATCTTAGCATCCCCATTCCGAAAATATGGGCATTTTCATAAAGTAAATATAATTACATTGAAGGTTTATATTATATATAAAAATTGGCCTAAATCTAATAAAAACAACATTATTTTTACGTTCAATACGGGAATCATCTTGAGTTATTCTATCCAAGACTGTAAACTAATGATTCGTATCCCCTAATATTTTCTAGCGTTTGGCTTGCTGAAACTATGGCATTTTTCTCGAAATTAATGCGGTCCCCCAAACCGAGGGATCCACGGTTTGAGGCTTTTTCCGAGAACTCTTCTTATCCACAGGAAGCCGACGAAGCACCCATCCCGAATAGCGAGTCATCTCCTTCTTTAGCGGCGGATTTCCCTCTCATCCTGCAAGAGGATGACATCACACTGGACCCGAAATCTGCCAAAACCCGGGGCAATGGAAGCATTCCCGGGGCAGCTTCTCCAGCCGCAAAAGAGGAAAAAGAAGGAGCCGCCGCCGCGCAGGACCGAAGAGCATCGGATCGTATTAAACCCATTGTAAATAAAATTCTTTCCGCAACCAGCATCAACAATATTCTTCTATCCATTGCGGAGGACCTGCAAAATCTTTTTCAATGCCAAACGGCTATTTTTTACGGAATTGACCGCGGACGGCGGCAAATTTTTCCAAGAACCCTCAAAGTTGGCGAAGAAGAAGAATTCCGCCTCGATATTTCAACCAAGAGTCTGGCAGGTTTCTGTGCCGCCACCGGGAAAACTTTGAATCTAACGGATGCCTATTCCTCCAAGGAAATAAAACAATACCATCCCGATCTTGTACACAATAACTTCCTGGATAAAATCACCGGCTCCAAATCCCGGTCGGTTTTGATTGCAGCTCTTCCCTATGAAAAACGGTTGATGGGCGTTCTCGAACTAAAAAACAAGAAAGTCGGAGGAGACTTCACGGAAGCCGATGTCCGGCAGGCCAAGGAATTATCCACCACTCTCGGCCATGCGATGGTCAAACTGGAAATAGAACTCATTGAGGAAAAAGTTCAGGCGACCGCTCATGCCATTCATTCCGCAAAAAATATAAACGAAATTCTTCTCGAACTAAAAGATTCCATCCTGCAATTATTTGATGCGGGCATGATCACGATTTACGCCGTAGATTCTGGAAAAAACGAAATTTTTTCTAAAATAAAATCCGGACAGGGAATCAGTGAAATTCGAGTTCCTATTTCCACCAAAAGTATTTCGGGTTGTGTGGCCCAGGAAAAACGCGCTGTAAACATCATCGATGTCTATAACCGTCTGGAACTCAAGAATTTCCATCCTCAACTGACCTTCGATAGTTCCTGGGACAAAAAATCCGGACTGAAAACAAAGTCCATGCTCGTTTATCCGTTGGTGCAAAACAATCAATTGATGGGCGTCCTGCAATTAGTGAATAAAAACTTTGCCGAACGATTCACCTCGTTTGATGAAAAAAATGCCCAGATCATAGCCGACACATTAGCTCTGGCATTCTACAACCAGAAAAAAGCTCACCGGAAAAAGCAAACCAAATTTGGCTATCTGGTGGACAATGGAATCGTTTCTTCGGAAGAGTTGAACGCGGCCATCGCCAAAGCGCGCAAAGGCCCAATGCATATTGAAGATATTCTTCTGGGCGACTTAAAGTTAAAACGCAAAGATGTCGGCAAATCGCTGGAAAGCTATTACGACGTTCCTTATACCGGCTACAGTGACTCCATCGTCCTGCCTCAGCAAGTGTTTGCCGGATTGAATAAAAATTACCTGGCGAAAAACAGCTGGGTCCCTCTGCAAAACACTAATACCCACACGACCATTTTGATAGACGATCCTTTAAATCAGGACAAGGTCCGCAACATCAAAATGATCTTTCCTAAAAAACAAATTATTTTTCAGGTGGGATTAAATGCAGACATCCGGGATTTTCTGAACTCCGCCCTGACCGACGACCCCGGCCCAGCGACTGAAGAACCGAGAACCGAGGAATTGTCTTCCCTGTTGAATGCTCTGGTGGATGAACAGGGGGAAGCGGTTGAAGTGGGAGGCCAGGATGACGAAGCCGTCAACGCCATCAGCGAAACGGACAGCACCATCGTGCGCCTTGTGAATAAGATTTTGACCGATGCTTACGACCAGGGTATTTCGGACATTCACATTGAACCGGGAAGTGGAAAAAAAGACGTCAAGGTGCGCTTTCGAAAAGACGGCACCTGCCGGATCTATCAACAGATTCCCTTTCTCTATAAGCAGGCCATCATTTCACGCATCAAGATCATGTCCCGTTTGGACATCGCTGAAAAACGCATGCCGCAGGACGGGAAAATCAAAATGCGGTATGGCAGGAAAGAAATTGAATTCCGGGTCGCCACCTGCCCGACAGTTGGAGGAAATGAGGATGCCGTGCT
>JAJDBE010000253.1 GCA_029261515.1 Nitrospinaceae bacterium
ATACGAATGCGATATTTGCATGATGTACAACAACAAGAAATCCTGCCAGAAAGTTCAAGGCGTGGAACGCGACGACACGATCCAGCAAGGGATCAGCACCGCCTGCGGCGGCGTGGCCAACGGGATGACCGAGACCATGGAATGCCAGGGCGTCCCGCCCGTCAAACTTGAATGTAAAAGACTTTAAGCAGATTCCTATTAAGAACAAATCCCTTGACATCAATATAGCAATATAACCATAATTAATCATGGCCTCCAATGGTCCAAGTTTGAAGACCTGTTGGTTTGTCGGAGCGGCCCGGGATGAAGTGAAGGCTCTTCCCGTGGAAGTCCAGGATGTCGTTGGATATGCATTGCACCTTGCGCAATGCGGAGAAAAACACGGTTCCGTCAAACCGCTGAAAGGTTTTGGCGGTAGCGGCGTGCTTGAGATCGTCGAAGACCATAAGGGAGACGCCTACCGGGCGGTCTATACGATAAAATTCGCGGAAGCCGTTTATGTGCTTCACGCGTTTCAAAAAAAATCCAGTAAGGGAATTGCAACCCCCAAGCGAACCCTTGAAACGATCAAGCGGCGCTTGCGCATGGCGGAACAGGATTACCGAGCACGCGTAGGTTCCAAGAAGACAAAATGAAAAAAGGCGGAAAAACCAGAATAGAAAAGGGTAGCGGCAATATATTTGCCGATCTTGGGTTTCCCGGCGCGGAGGAACACCTTCTCAAGGCTCAGGTTGTGCGCGAGATTCAAAGAATCGTCAAAGAGCGCGGCTTGACGCAAAAAGCCGCCGCCGGACTGTTGGGCGTAAGCCAGCCCGACCTTTCAAAGATGTTCCGCGGCAAGTTTCGCGGGTATTCGGTGGAACGGCTCGTCTCTTTTTTGACCGTGTTTGACCGGGACGTGGAAATCGTCGTGCGCAAGCGCAAGTCCGGCGGACCGGGCCATCTGTATTTCAGGCCGGATGGGATTTCGAAACGCCCGGTGGCGTGAGTTCCTGAAAACCAATTTCCACCGTTCGGCCAGAGCGCCGCTGGACTAATGGTTTTCAATCCCCTCTTGCAAAGAGGGTTGGGGTGATTCTTCCTCTAAAAAATTAAATAAACTATTTTTAGACAGGATTAACGGGATAGAAATTATGGGATCCAGAAGGTATTAAGCCCCTACGGACCTTCCATATAATTTATAAACTCCTTCCACTTTACAGGGATGCCGTTTTCACGGTCTGTTTTTCCTCTACACCAAATCAACTTTGATTTTGTAATTACTAAATCGCCAAGGTGTTTTCCGCTTGTGTCATAGACATCCAATTCAATTCCTTTGTTTTTTATATCCATTTTTACATCAAAATTTTTAATGCGGATATCCATCAGGGACTCCTTTAACTGCAGGGTAATAGAATCGTAATAGGGTCAAATTTCGTCTTGGCATCACGCTGGGTTCAGCGGCGTAGGGACGGGGCGTTTGGCGAATTCCTTGGCAAAGCGGTTCAAATGATTTTTGAGGTTGCGAGGAAGGTTCCTTTCCTTTTCCCAAAAATCGTAATCCCCTTGAAGCTTGATCCAAAGTCCGGCGGAGGTTCCCAGAATTTTGGAAAGCCTGAACGCCGTTTCCGCCGTTACGGGGTAACGCCCGTTCACCACCCCGCTCATCTGATTGCGTGAAATATCCAGGGCCGCGGCCATCTCGGTTATCGAAATACCCTTTTCTTTCATGTAGCCCTCGTGAAGAATGGTCCCGGGGTGGACGGGGGGCTTTCCTCTTGGACCCGCTTTGATTGGTTTCACTGACTTACTCCCATTATTTTTCCAATTTTTCTCCATAACGTCTGGATCGCCAAGTTTTTCTATCCCGCGCACGTTTGCAATGTAATAAATTATATTACGCTCTGGGTAAAAAGGCAAAAGGTTTTTCGGGTTTTAAAATTGATCCTGCGGGCTATCCCTTCAAATCGTTTGGAATCATTCTGACTTGAGGACGGACCAGGCCATGGAGCGGTTCGAACCGCCGGCGTAGCCTTTGCGGGTGAGGAGGATGAGGCCGACGTCGATTTTCCGGTCGAACCAGTTGATCGCCTGGGAATAAATTTCCTGCGGCCCGAGTCCTTTTTCCATCAACTGGTAAACGCGGAAGGCCGTCAGGTTCATGGCGATGGATTCGCCGTGTCCCGTCACCGCCACGGCGCCGTAAGGCCCCGCGTACAATCCCGATCCGATGAGCGGCACGTCGCCCACGCGTCCGGCCGGCGACCCGCCCGTGCCGCCGGTGCTGAGCGCGGCGGCGAACACCTTGCCGTCGAATGCGACGCATCCCACGGTGTCCGACGCCCCGTCTACCGTCGCAGGATCGCGTTTTGATCGGTAAGGTTCCAAATCCAACGAGCGCGCAAACTCCGACGCGCCGCGCCCGGCAAGCAATTTCGTTTCCGAATCCACCAGAGCGCGGGCGATCGATATAGGATGCTGAAATCCCTCGACGACGGCGACGGCGCCAAATTTTTGTTCGCTATCCATGCACGCCGCGTCCATTTGCACCGACCCGTCGGCGCGCGGCGCGGAACCCGACCCCGCGTTGAACCGTCCGTCGCTCTCCAAAACCCGCGTGGCTTCGCAAGCGGCGTCCAAAGCGGAGACGCCCGCGCTCAACCGTTCCATTCCTCGTTGCGCCGCAGCGTCCGTTCCGCCGGAAAAGCTACTTTGTGAACCCGCCCCTCCGAGCGTAAATAGGGTGAATGGATATTTAATCATTGAGTTAACGCTCTCTTAAAAGAAAAATCCAGGGAAGCCTCCGGCGGCCGGAGAAGGCGCCGGCCGGGCAACGCCCGGTGGAAAAGTTCGAGTTGCAAGCTCGCCAATACTAGAACCGTTTTCCTTAAACGTTACACTAACT
>JAJDBE010000254.1 GCA_029261515.1 Nitrospinaceae bacterium
TAACATGTCGGGTTGATTCCCGAAGATGTGATGTTTCATGAACCGCAGTAGTTTGTTGTCGCCCGGCTTTCTCCCGGATTGGAACAATGCGTTCAGCCCCGCGTCCAGTTCAGTCGATTTGCTGGCCCTGGCATAGATCAAGCCAATGGGGATGACGATGTTGATGGTGATTTCCTTCGACCGGTCCGGGCCGATCAATTGCTGGGTCGAAGACAGCGTTTTGCCTGCGGGCGAATAATGCTGTGCCCAGTAGTCATCGGCTTCAACGCAAAAGAAGTCGTACAACGAGCCGGGGATTTTTGCCGCGTTTCCCTTTTGCGCTGTTTGCGAAATAACGCTTTTAAAAGCAGTCATGTAATCGGCGAACAACCCGTTGGCTTCGTGCCGGACCAGAAGGTGCGCCAGACCCGCAATCCTGCGGTAGGGGAAATTGGCAGGACGGATGCCGCCGAATTTCCAGGAAGTTGCAGTCAACCGCGATGGCGGCACTTGGGATTGATATTTTTCCCACAGGGATTGCAGTGTTTCGAAATACTTCCGGTCTTCTGTCTCGAGAGTCCCCGTATCCAGTCCCTTGAATCCGATGAGTCCGGCGGCTCCGAACATCATGGCCTGGATGTGCAAAGCTTTTTCTGTTTTGCTGATTGCGGGCGGCAGTAGTTGGCGAATCGCATGCAGGGGCAGATTGCCGGACAGAATTTGAAACGGCTCCTTGTTGTTCGGATAGCCGAGCGCCTCAGCGACGCCTTCGTAAAACGTTTGTTCGTAGCCGTGGATGATGACCCGGTCGTGAAAGCGGTTCATCTTGGTGAAGATGCGCGCATCGCCGGCGGCGTTCAGCAACTGCGTCAGTTTTTCTTTTGTCAACCGGGACAGCGGTGGATGGCACAAACCGTAGTCGCCCTGATGCAGGAGCGGGTAATGGTCGAAATCGACTTCCTTGTTGAGTTCTAAGATTCCTTTGGTTAAAAAACGCTTCAGTTCCAGCTCATGAACGCCACTGCCGGAGGACGGATTCTGCGAGTCGGTCCACATAAAAACGTGGAGGATGACGTTGCCATAGTCCGGGTTGCCGGAAGTGTCGCTGGCGTCCCAGTCCGAGTTGTATACATGCAGGGCGACATCTCCCTCCAGCAATTTCCCATCCAGCTTGATTGCGGCGTTTTTAAAATCCGGTCCGGGGCCAAAATTCCAATGGCCCGGAAAGACGATTTCCAGTTTGCCGTTGCCCGTTGTCTGTAAATTTTCCGGATTGAAAAGCTGATCGTTCCACACACAGCGCAGGGTTTTCTCCGGCACCTGAATGCGGGACTCCTGCCGGTCCACATGCACTTCGGTGAACCATCCGGTGAACTTTTGATAGATGTCGCTGAACAATCCTGGCGTGGTCATCACTTGATTTTCCACTCCGTGCCGTTGGCGGTGTCTTCCAGGACGACGCCCATTCCGGTCAACGCGTCGCGGCATTGGTCGGCTTTGCCCCAGTCCTTGGCTTTGCGGGCGGCGTTTCGCTGGGCGATGAGATCTTCGATCTTTCCGGTGTCGAGATTTAGCGTCTGACTTTTCAACGCGAGCATCTCCGCCTGAAATTCCTGCGGCGTGCGGGCAAACAATCCCAAAACGTTTCCCGTTTCTTTCAACGCCGCGAGGCTGACGTTTAAGCTCTCTCGGCTGTCGGCATCTTTCTTTGCGTTGTTCACCTGCTTGTTGATGTGGCGCAATTCTTCGTTCAAAGCGGCTAGAGCGACGGCGGTGTTGAAGTCGTCGTTCATGGCTTCCCCAAACTTTTGCATGAGAGAAGAAGACTTCACCTTTGCGCGGAAATCCGCTGAGTCCTCTATTTTTCCCTGAAGAAACGTTGCCGCCGCTTCGATGCCTTCATAAAACCGGGTCAGCACTTTCTCCACATCCTCGATGTTTTTTTCGGAAAAATCGATCGGGTTGCGGTAATGGCTGCTGATGAGAAAGAGCCGCAATACTTCCGGGTGGTGGCGTTTAACGATATCGCGGATGGTGAAGAAATTGCCAAGCGACTTGGACATCTTTTCCTTGTCGATGTTGACGAAGCCGTTGTGAATCCAGTATTTGACTGGAGGTTTGCCCGACGCGCCGCAGGACTGGGCGATTTCGTTTTCGTGGTGCGGGAAGATCAGGTCCTTGCCGCCGCCGTGAATGTCGAAGGTTTCTCCCAGGTATTTGGTTCCCATCGCCGAGCATTCAATGTGCCAACCCGGGCGTCCCTTGCCCCAGGGGCTGTCCCAGGCCGGTTCATCCGGTTTGCTTTTTTTCCACAGCGCGAAATCCAGAGGGTTGTGCTTGGCTTCGTTGACCTCGACACGGGCGCCGGATTGCAATTCCTCGGTGTTTTTGCCGGAGAGTTGGCCGTAACTTTCAAAAGACTGGACCGAGTAGAACACATCGCCGCTGGATTCATACGCCTTGCCATTTTCTATGAGCGCGGCGATCATCGCAATCATCTCCGGGATGTGGTCGGTGGCCTTGGGTTCCACCGTGGGGCTGGCGATATTCAATTGGCCCATGTCCTCATAGAACGCGTCGATGTATTTCCGTGTCACTTCCTGCCAGGAGATATTTTCCTCCTGCGCCCGCTTGATGATTTTATCGTCGATGTCTGTAAAATTCCGAGCATAGGTGACTTCGTATCCGGCATGCTGAAGGTAGCGGTAAATGGTGTCGAACACCACGGCGGCCCGCGCATGCCCGACATGGCAGTAATCGTAGACGGTGACGCCGCACACGTACATGCCCACTTTGTTGTCGTGGAGGGGAGTGAAATCTTCCTTTTCCCGGGTCAGTGAATTGAAGATGCGCAGGTTCATGGCAGTCAAATTAGCATTCAGAAAACGATAAAGTCAAAAAAAGGTTGTCGCGATTGGCGAAGGCGGTCTGCCCAGAGGACCGCCTGAAGTCGCGGGTTTTGGGCAGGGCAGAAGGAGTTACTCTTGCGATGATTCCTGCTTGTTAAAATCCGGATTCAACCGCGCTTCGAGTTCCTTCACGTTGTTGCGCAACTGGCTGACCACGAATTCGGCTTTGCCCTTGAGAGATTGTTCGGTGACTTCGTCCTTGGAAACGCCGATGCCGGAAATGTGCTTGCGGATCTCGTCGAGTTTCTTTTCCAGATTCAAACTTCGCTTCTGGCTGAAGCTCTTGGCAATAGCGCCTTTGAGTCCCTCACCGTCGTAATGCTTGGTGATGGCCATCAGCATGCGTTTGCGGGGGATGGCCTTTTTCCCCTGTTTCCAGTCTTCGATGGCCTGCAGCATTTCCCGTTCGATATTGTCGACGATGGCGTTGTAGTCCGTGGGGTCCACCATGTCGTGGATTTCCCCAGGCCGCGAAGCCGATTTGATGTTGAAATCCGCCGATTGATCGACGCCCTTTAAGTCCACCTGTTGCATATTGGCTTCCACCTCTTCCGGACTCAATTGCGGATGCCAGTAAGTCAGCAGATAGCCCTGACTTTTGACGTTGGTGAAGGTGTATTCGCCGTTGGCGTCGGGCTGGGTGTAATAGCCGTTGGGCACCACGAACAGCGTGCCGATCATGTCTTTATGCATATTGCATCTTAGAACCACAGGACCGGGTTGATCGAAAGCCAGGGATCTCGAGGAACCCGCCGCCATAGCGCCCAGGTTGAACTGGTTGTTCTGCGATTTGGAATAGATGTTGTGCACTTCGCGGTCCTCGTTGCTGAAAGTGACTTTGGAGCCAACAGGAATAACGGAATGCGGCGGGAAAAATTGCAGATTGTTTTGCCTGACGGTCAGGTTAAGGGTTTGTTGATCCGGCACCCGCAGTTTGGATTTGGTTTCCAGAAACACCACGCCGAGACGCGAGAGGGGCTTGCCGTTGACCAGAACCTTGCCCTTCAAGTTGGTGGTTTCCTTGACGTTTTTGGACCCTTCCATTTTGTGATCGGAACCTTCGGACTTTTTCTCTTCCACTTTGGTTTCGGGTTCCACCTTGGCCTGCTGAACGGGTTCCGGTTCTGCTTTTGGTTTCTCAGTTTGCTCAGGCTTCGCGTTCGAAGGATTGTAGCGGCCCAGCGCCGTCAGCATTTGCACGACGAACGGTTTTTCAAAACTCTTGTCGAGTTCGATGGCCTTTTCGAAATGCGGCGCGGCTTCTTCAAATTTTTTGCGAATGCTGAGCACCACGCCGAGGTTGAACTGCGCTTGAGCGAATTGAGGATTGACCTCAATGGCTTTTTTGTAGCTGGCAATTTCTTCATCGTACATTTTCTTTTGCCCGTAGGCTTTGCCGAGATAATTGTGGGCAAAATAATTTCCTGGCTCCAGCGCTGCCGATTTTTTAAAGAGGCGGATGGCTTCGTTGGTGTCGCGCTGCTCCAGAGCGGACATGGCCCAGTTGAACAGGATTTCTCCGTCGTTCGGGGCCAGCTCGTGGGCGCGGGCAAAGCGCTTACTGGCGCCCTGGTATTTTTTCTGCATTTTGAGCGCCGCGCCCCAGATGGAATAGAGTTCGTGCGAATTCGGGCTGATCGCCGCGGCCTTTTCAAACTCCATGTCGGCTTGGTTGTATTTGCCCTGGTCGGTCAACTGCATGGCCTTTTGAATGTGCTCCAGAGTTTCCCTGGGAAGATTGGATTTCGGCGCCGGCGTCGAAGACGCTTGTTTTATGAGGTCGGCGGCCTCGCTCCGGTGTTCGTCCGCAATCGTGGCGTCTTCCTGCGAAACCGAGGAATTCTGTGGTTTTTCCTCTTCCACGGCATCGTCGGTGGCGGCGGAGGTTTTTTGCAATTTGTCGTAAGGGACGAGATTGCCGGAAGGCGCGGAATATTCCATCAAGGCCCAGAGTCCTGCGGCAATCACCCCAACCCAGAACAGCGACAGGACAATGCGTTTGGCCGGATGGGCCGATTTTGCAGTCTCGGCGTGGGTTACAGCATGGGATTTTTTCTTGTTACGGCTATTCTTCGAGCTCATTGGGAAAACAAACCATTTAAAGGTTAATCGAGTTGCAGGTGGTTAAGAGACGTTGCCGCCGGAAATATTCCCCTACACTCACACTATAATTCAGATCTCAGCCGGGGAATGGGCAATTTGAACACATCTTTGTTCGGGTAATCCTTTTCAGTCACGGGTTTCGAGCTTCTTGAGGAGGGCGATCCCTGGACTTTGGAGGCAAAGGTGGAAAATTTGTGCGCCACCTTAGTGGACCCGCAGAATTCACAGGTGGTTTCCTCCTTATTGACACTGGCCGACTGTAACAGGGTGAACTCTTTTTGGCAATCTTCACAGGTATACTCGTAAAGCGGCATAAACTTTCTGCTCCTTCGATCCATTATGCGGTTGCAAAGTTCTGGATATTAGGATTAAATCATAGCCGCAAAAGGCCTGTCAATTGATTTTACAGTCCTTAGTATCGACCTCGGCGGACTCTGCGAAAACCCTATCGTCATTGCCATTTTCTTAAGTTCGGGAACCACCATGCCCTCTCAAACCACAGACGCTGGCGTAAAAAACGACCTTTTTGAGGTGCTGGGCGGTCGCTTGGGCTATCTGCCCTATCAGATGATCGAACTGGCCTACCTGCAAGGGCATATCCATTCCGAATCGCCGATATTTCAGTCGCAGTTTCAGCCGGTCAGTCTCGACCTTCGCCTCGGGCCCAAGGCGTACCGGATTCAGTGCAGTTTTTTGCCGGAAAACGAGACCGTCGAAGAAAAGCTGAAGGAAGTCAAGCTTTACGAGTTCGATTTGATGGGCCGCGAAGGCATTCTGGAAAAAGGC
>JAJDBE010000255.1 GCA_029261515.1 Nitrospinaceae bacterium
CATGTCGGGTTGATCTGGCCCCGCAGCGGATTAGCAATCAAACATTCTCTCGATTGCGGCGCCGGGGTGATCGATTCGGAATACCGGGGCGAGGTGAAAGTGCTTTTGTTCAACCATTCCGATGAGGATTATCCCGTCAAACCGGGGGACCGGATCGCCCAACTGTTGGTGCAAAAGGTGGAACAGGTGGAATTCATTCAGGTCGATCAGTTGGAGGATACGAACCGGGGGGATAACGGATTCGGCTCGACGGGGAAATGAAGCTTTGGCTCGACCAATCCAAGGCCAAATGGGTTTAGGGTGGATATCACTAACAGTGTGGCCGAGGCCTTTGCCCTGTAATTACCGGGAAATATAGGAATTCGCTAAAATCGCTCAAGGTTTCCTGAACTGAAGGCTCCTTTTGGTGTATTCTATAGATCAGTGACACCAATAAAAATTGGCCTGTTTTTTGGCCGGGAAGATCCTCATGGGCCTGTTCAAAGACTGGCTGCAGAAATTATTTGGAAATGCGGCAGCGAATCCCAAGCCATCTGTTGCTAAAGACCAAGATTCCCGTTCGGGGGAAAACCCAATGGAAGAAAAACATTTCAAAGTTGTCCGCGTTCAACCGACACCCAATCCGGAATCCTTTCTATTCATCTTGAGCGGCAAGGTGATTGCATCGGGCATGAGAACCTTTGATTCCGCCGAAGAAGCCAAGGGCGATGCCTTAGCCGAAGCCTTGTTTGCCATCTACGGAGTCGAGAATGTGTTCCTCAAAGAAAATTTTGTGACGGTCACAAAATCGCAGGTGGTCGGCTGGCACACGCTGATGGAAGAAATCGGCGAAATCATTGAGGAACATTTGCATTTTTATGAGGGCGAGGCCGTGCCCAAAGAATCGACGACGGAAATCCACCCCGTGCTCGCCGAATTCAAGAAGGAAGATTTCCCTACTTCCACCGACGAACAAAAAACCCAGGTGATCGAAGCCCTGCTGGATGTCGCCGTTCGTCCTGCGCTTTCCAACGATGGCGGCGGACTCGACATCATCGGTATCGAGGGGAACGTGGTCAAAATCCACTACCAGGGCGCGTGCGGCAGTTGCCCCAGTTCCACCACCGGAACCCTGAATTACATCGAAAACTTTTTAAAAGAAGCCATTCATCCCGACCTGACTGTCCAGGCCAACTGACTTGGGCCTGGCCCTCACCAACCCGGTTCCTGTTAAAGCCATTTGCTGGGAATCTCCGGCGGCTGGTATTCCTGAATGTATTGCAGTGCCGTTTCCGCATCGGGTCTCACGGCAAAAAGATCCATGGTTTTCTGCTTGGCGAATTTCAGATCGACCATTTCCTGCAAGTTGGCGATCAGCCCGTCATAAAAATTACAGGTGTTGATGAACACCAGCGGCTTTCGCGTCAGTTTGAGCTGTTTCATCGAGAGAATCTCCATCGCCTCCTCCAACGTTCCGATCCCTCCTGGAAGCGTGATAAACCCGTCCGATTTATGATCCATGACCGCCTTGCGCTCGCGCATGTCCCGGGTCACGATCAACTCATCCGCTTCCCCATACTCGATATCCTTTGATTTAAAAAATTCCGGCAACACCCCGGTGACCCTGCCGCCAAACTCGTGCACGCCCCTTGCCACACACCCCATCAGGCCAATGGAAGCGCCGCCATAAACCAGGTCGATGCCCAGACGGCCCATTCTGCGGCCCAGATCCGTGGCCGCTTCCCGGTAAACCGCATCCACCGATTCACTGGACGCACAAAAAACACACAAAGATCGCATCCGATTCATAAAATCCCCAGGTAAAACTTCAAAACCGCTGGCAAACCGACCCTCTCCTTGTAAAACAATGAAAGCAAATCAAGGAAAGATCGACCTATATGTAATCCAGGTCACAAAACTTTGTGACGCCGCACCTTCACTTTAACTCTATGAAATTATATTGTTTAACAAGAATAAAGTCTCTGTTCAGGACTTAAAGAAGCAAGGAAAACTCAAAAAAAACGGAGGTTCATCATGCTCCACGAAGTACGAATCTACACCGCCAATGGTAAATTAAAGAAATTGATTTCCAAGAACGAATTGAGCCAAAAACATTGGAACGATTTTAAGGACCTGAGCAACGACCTCACCATCGGCAGATTCACCCGCGGGCGCATTCCCAAGGCCGTGAAAGACGTCCTGTCGCAGGAGTTCCCTGAGTTCAAGGACGATTCCAAATAAACGAAATCTTCAGTGAAACTTCTGCAATAATCCGAAGCCGTTGTTTTAATCCTTTTCGTGCGGATTGTAAAGTTTCTATTTTTTAATATGGGGTCCTCCACCCGGATGGCAATTTTTCCGGTCGGGACCTTCGTTTTCCCAATCTCCCCCTCCTCATTGAAACGCTTCACCCAAAATTTTCATTGCCGTTGCGTTATAATGCCATATCCTACTTCCCATAGCAGGATATGTATTATGACTATTCATGAGCACATCCGAACGTTTTAAATGGGTTTCGAGGCTTTGCCGGAAAGCAGAAGACCTGAGCCAAAGTCCCGGACTCGTCACATTAATGAATTGAACCAAACGGGCAAATTCCTATGAAAACAAAAATTTTTTTGAGCGTTGCGGGACTTCTCCTTTTACTGACAGTCACCGTAGCTTTCGGGCATGGAATTTCCGAGGAAGAGCGAAGGGCCATGATCGACGGAGGTAATATTCAATACATCTGGCTTGGCGCCACTCATATGCTCACCGGCTATGACCACCTGCTGTTTGTTTTCGGCGTGGTCTTCTTCCTCACTGGCTTCATTGAAATCATCAAGTATATTACGGCATTCACGGTGGGTCACAGCATCACCCTGGTTTTCGCAACCTTAATGGGAATCACCGCCAACTATTATCTGGTGGATGCCATCATCGCGCTCAGTGTCTGTTATATCGGCTACGCCAATATCGGCGGGTTCCGCAAATACTTTGAGAAGCCGCCCAACCTGCTCTGGATGATTTTCATTTTCGGATTGATTCATGGCTTTGGTCTTTCCACGCAACTGCAACAGCTCCCCTTAGGCGAAGGCAGTCTCATCCTGCGGATTCTTTCGTTCAACGTGGGCGTGGAACTGGGGCAAATCGCGGCGTTGATCGTCATGCTGGGACTTCTGGCAACGTGGAGAAGCGGCAAACGATTTCTGCAATTCAGCACGGCCTCCAACAATGGGCTGATCGCCGCCGGGGCTTTTTTATTTCTCATGCAAATGCACGGTTACATGCATACCGTTAATCCAGATGAATTCGGGTTCAGCGCCGATCTGCACGGACATGCGCATGAAGACATGGGAAGAAATATACCGATGCGGGGAAGTGTCCCGCAAGTTCCAGAACCGGGACATGAGTATCAAGTGCCTGCTGGGGGAGAATAACTCACACCCGGCAGGCAATAACCCAGCGGCTCCACAGCCGATGAATTTTCAATCCTTCTCGTCGGGAGTGTAGAGCTTTTTGTATTCGCTGATGGCGTAGCGATCGGTCATGCCGGAGACGTAGTCGCAAATCCGCCGCTCCTGAGATTCTTCTGGTGGGTCCTGGACCAAAGGGTCCGGGAGCAACTCCGGCATTTGCTGGTAGGCTTTAAAAATTTCCGTCAGATACAACTGGGTTTTGAACTCCATCCGCCGCACTTTGCGGTGGGTGTACATGTTTTTGAATAGAAAGCTTTTCAATTCTTTGTTCTTTTCATCCACCTCTTGGCTGAAACCCGCCACCCGATGCGGCGCCGCCCGGACTTCATCCGCGGACTCCAAATGCAATTCCTTTAGCATTTTCAGGGTGTGCTCGCGAAAGTCGGTGACCAGGCCATTGATGACTCGGCGCACGACCTGATATTTTTTGAGTTTGAAATCCAGATTGGAATACTTTGCATCCAGCCACTCTTCGTTTTCCTTCCAGAGAGCCACCTCACGCAACTTGCCAATATCCAGAAGCTCCGATGTAATGCCGTCGTCGAGATCATGCGCGTTGTAGGCGATGCCATCGGCCACGTCCGCCACCTGCCCTTCCAAAGAAGGGTAACGGACTCCCGGTTTTTTCGAGATAGGGTTATCGGCGTCCCGCGCATGTTTGCTGATGCCTTCCTGAACTTCCCAGGTCAGATTGAGGCCCTGGAACTCCGGATATCTTTTTTCCAGAACTTTGACAATGCGCAAACTCTGTTTGTTATGTTCGAAGCCGCCATGCCCCTGCATCAATTGATTCAAAATTTTCTGCCCGGTGTGACCAAACGGCGGATGCCCCAGATCGTGTGAAAGCGCAATGGCCTCTGCCAAATCCTCATTCAGCCGCAGGGATTTGCATATAGACCGGGCGATCTGCGCCACTTCCAGAGAATGGGTCAACCGCGTGCGGTAATAGTCGCCTTCATGGTAGACAAATACCTGCGTCTTGTATTCCAACCGCCGGAAAGCAGAAGAATGAATCACCCGGTCGCGGTCGCGCTGAAACCGCGTCCGGTAGGAATGCTCTTCTTCCGAATACTGGCGTCCGCAACTTTCCCCGCTTTTGACCGCATAGGGAGCCAGTGATTTTTTTTCGAGCTGTTCTATGTCCTCACGTTTCATCAATGCCATCATTCCTATTTTCGATTCACAATCTATTACTTAATAAAATGGATTTTAGCAAATTCGATTAGAGTTATCAGATTTCTTTATTTTCATTGCATTCCCCGCCCTTGACAGTCTTGCAGGTTAAAATTTCCAAACAAAAAGCCGGACCCAGAAGGATCCGGCTTGCAAAGGGTCTTCACCCGTATCGAAGAATCATTGAAGGTGCACGGGCCGTCTACTCCTCCACTTTATTTATAAATGGCAACGCTGATGGCGCCTCCCAACTCGCCAACTTCTCCTCTTGCTTTTCCGGCATGAACTTTGGCACCGTATTCTCCGCCGCGACAGTTCATACAACCTTCTTTATAATATTCCGGTAGAATGAGACGGAACGCTTTCTTTCCATCATGATTCGCCATTTCGGAAAAGGTTTCTCCTTTTTTCCAGTCTACGGCCAAAAACTTACCGTCAATCACTCATTTTTCCCAGGCATCGGCCTTATTGCCTGAATTGACCAAATATTCATCCTGAGTGGTGAGCTTCAAATACATCTTACCTCCAGACACTTCGCCAAAACGGGTGGCGACTTTGCGGGCAAAAATAGTCAGTAAAAAACGACCCTTAGTATCCAATTTTGTGTCCTCACCGCTGACGACATCCCCGACAACTCCCTTGATGGCATCCACCAGCATGCCCTGAGCTTCCCCCACATCCCCATCGCCCATTGCGAATTTTTTTCCTGCCATTTTTTCTTAATTGGCGTAGGTGATGGCCATGAATTTGTCGACGCCAATCCCCGCTCCTTTCGGGTCTTTAATCAGGGGTTTGTTTTGCACCAAAACGGCTCGAGCCGTTTTGAGAAGAAGGGTCAATTCCTTTGCGGCGGCTTCATCTTCACTGGACCAGACAGGGGAAACTCCAAAACTAACAATAAACAGAATAACCATCAAGAATGAAAGTATTTTTTTACCCATAAGACACCTCCCTAAGAACTTAGGTTAACGGTAAAAGCAGGCGGTTTTTTTTAAAACCACCCAATTGGGCAAATCAATTCACTGAAAGACCATGAACGTTGGAACCACTGATAAATAGGAATGAAAAAAGGGAATTCCCCCAGGGTAAAGCCTCCTTGCGGGTCAATGATTTCCGCGCAGCTAAAAGTCTTTGAGTCTGGAATTGATTGGAAGTTACCTTCACTTGCCCATTCGTATCAACAAATATCTATAGGAATAATCATAAGCACCTGATAGAAAAGATATTGCCTGACCAGACATTTCGGCCGTAGAACGCCCGAAAGAAAGCCTCCGTTCGCCTGCTCCTCTAAACAGAGCTTCAAGTCGCAACCCAAAAAATCAAAATTTTTTTTGGGGGGGGAGTATCAGATAGGAACTAGAGAAATAAAACGAAGGGGGAAATCAAAATAAAATCGCAAACATTGTGGGAATCAGATTCAAACCGAATCTTAATTCTCTGGCTGGTGAACGGGAAGGCTGATAAGGAAGGAGCTGCCTTCATTCGGTTTGCTGGTAACTTGAATACTTCCTCCATGACGCACGATAATTTTTTTGCAGATCGACAGCCCCATTCCCGAACCCTCATACTCGCTTTTCCCGTGAAGACGTTCAAAGGGTTTGAAGATTCGTTCAAAATATTTTTCACCGATCCCGATGCCATTATCTTGAACCAAAATTTCGCAAGCTCCCGAACCATTTACATGGCCGCGAACAAGAACCTCTGGCGGAACGTTTTTTTTATGGAACTTCAACGCATTGCTTATCAAATTTTGCAGCAGTTGCCGCATCTGAACTTCATCTGCATCAATGGTCGGAAGCGATTCTATCTTTATCTTGGCGTTCGACTTTATAACTCGGCTTTCCAGATCGCATAACACTTCATGCGCAATTTTTTCCAGGGGAGTAGGTTTGAAAGGATTGGCTTTAGTGGTGATCCTGGAGTATTGCAACAATTCATCGATTAAAGTTTGCATTCTTGCGGCTGCGCTTCCCATGCGGTCAATAAAGCCCAGAGCTTTTTCATCCATTTGATTGGAAAAATGTTTGCTCAACCGGTCTCCGAACATGACAACTTTCCGCAGCGGTTCTTGCAAATCATGCGAAGCGATCGAGGCAAAATCCTGCAAGTCCTGGTTACTTCTTTTCAACTCATCTTCAATTTTATTTCGTTCCTCAATTTCCTTTTTTAGGTCCCGGGCCTGGTCCTCCAGAACCTGTGTCCGTTGTTTGATGGTTTCTTCCAAGTCCTCATTCTGCTCTCTCACAAACTTGTAAAGAGAGCCGTTTTCGATCGCATAAGCCGTATTGGAAAGAATGATGGATATTAAATTGAGATGCTCTCCTGGAATTTTCTGTACGCTGCCGTCGAACCGGCCGACAAACATTCCCCTGATCCGTGAATTGGTCGCCACCGCATGAAGGATCATTTTCCTGTTCGATTCTCTTTCCTCCGGAACGATCAACGGCCGGTTTTGCCTCAATGCCCAGGCGAAATTTCCCCTTTCAATCTGCTCATTTGTCAGTTTTTTTATAAGCTCACTGTCCGATTTTGGATGGCAATCCTCCAAAAAAAACTGATTGTTCGCTTCATCGACGTTGAAGAAGGCAAGGGTGCAAAATTGGGCAACTTGCCTTAAATGGCTCCGCGCGTTTTCAAACACGAAAAATGGATCGTGATATAATTGCACGTCTTTGTGTAAATCGCCCAGTGAGGCTAATCGTTCCAAGGCGAGAAAATACCAGCTATTGGTTTTTTCCAGATATTCCACCCTGGCTTTTAGCTTCTCCAGCGAGTCTTCGGGTAAATCCTTCGAGTTTTTCATCACTTCGGATCCACAATGAAAATATCGATCGTTTCGTTGAACTGGGTTTCGATCTGATTCCACAACAAAGCAATTGACCCCACGTCCATTCCCACTTTTCCCCAAATTTCTGGTTTTAATTGAGGGACCAGTCTGTCGCCACTTGTTCCCAACACCATACTTTTGGAAAACATATCCGCCAGGCTCACAATAGCGGTTTCCCTAGCGTGTTTACTTTCATTTAGAGGGCGATGGTGGGAACCGGTAATTTCCTGCAAATTTAAAGGGAGGTTCCAGGAATCGAGCAAGGCGGCTCCCACTTCTCCGTGGTCGAAGCCAAGAATTTCCCGCTCCACTTCAAACATGAGTCGATTTTGGGACAGGCTTTGTTCGACGATCATTTCCGCTTTTTCCGGATGGTTTTCAAAAATAATCAATCGACCCACATCGTGCAAAATCCCGGCAAGGTAATACCACTCTGGATTGGATTCCCGGCAATTAAGAGCAACGATCCACGCCGCGATACCGCATCCGACGCTGTGCTTCCAGAATGATTTCATGCTGACAAAATCTTCCGGAATCCCTTCAAAAGCCGTTAAAACGGATGTCGCCAAAGCGAGGTCACGCAATTGTTTGGTTCCCACTATAGAAATAGCGTGGGAAATCGTATCGATCGGACTGGGAAAGTTGTAAAACGAGCTGTTTACGATTTGCAGCAACCGAAATGAAAGAGAAGTATCATTACTGATAACATCGGCAACGTCTCCAAAGGAGGATTCCGGATCATTGATGACATCATTGATTTTGAAATAGATTTCCGGAAGGGAAGATAACCTGACGGACCCTTCAATCAGTTCTTGTGGGCTACTTGACATTAATATGACCCATTCCTGGTTTTCCCTTTAAAATCTTCAGCGTACACAAACGCATGAACTCCGCAACAGCAGGATGTTCCTGATTGGCCTGCGCAAACAATGTTTTTGCCTCTTCTTTTGCCGCCGCCATTTTTTTAGGATCGACCTTATTGGATGATCTCGCATCCTTTCCCGAACCATCGTCCTCAATAACGATTTCAGGGATTCCCCAGGCTTTCAGGTTGCGGATATGCCTCTCGGTGAGAACGGTCCCCTTGGGCAACAGTTTCCTGCCACCGTGGTTGTGAATGTCCTCTGCTGTTACCATCCCTGATTTTAACTGGCTTAAAGACAAGCGCATGAAGGGAACCCATTTTTAAAAAAAACTGATTTACAAAAATCCAACTCTAAAGGGGGCACGAGGGGGTGTCCGGGGGGGGGTGGTGGGCGAGGTGGTGGGGTG
>JAJDBE010000256.1 GCA_029261515.1 Nitrospinaceae bacterium
CGGTTAATCCGCTCTGCAGCTTGTTAAAGCTTATGCTTTTAAAATATCCTGAACAGGCCCAGCTAACGAGGAGGTACAACTGTGAAAACTAGAAAGACGCTTTTATTGTTAATTGCAATGCTATTTTCGTTTGGAATGATCGTGTCCAGTGTGGGCGCGGCCAACATCCAGGCGTTAAAAGTACAGGATGAAATTCCCATCGATCCGATGGATCCCTTTTGGTCCCAGTATGGGCCCACTAAAGGGAAACAGGTTGTGCTCGACATGGACCCGCAGATGATCACCAATCCCATGTGGCCGAACCCTTCGACCAAATGGGTCAATATTAAAGCTGCAACCAACGGTAATGAGATCGCGATTCGTTTGGAATGGACGGACTCAACCCGTAACGACATCATGGTTCAGTCGCAGCAGTATAAAGATCAGGCTGCGATCATGTTTCCTGTGAACCAGGGCGGCGAAGAACCTCCTTTCACCATGGGTGGAGAAGGCGAACGCGTCAACATCTGGCAATGGAAAGGCACCTGGGACAAAGAAGGCGCTGGTAAGGCCGGTAACGTTGGTATGGCCGATATGGAAGACCAGTACAAGTACATGGGCATGGGTTCTGGCGGATATTACATGTATGAGCCTGATGGCAAGCTTTCCGGACTCGACACCAAGCACGCTTCCGGTAGTAAGTCTGCACGGAACGAAGCAGGTTCTGAAACCACCGGAACGGGTGACATCAGCAAGCGGAGCACTTATGTGGATTTTGGTATGGGGAAAAATGAGGGTGTCTACAACCCTGGGCGGGCGACCGGCAACATTCTTTCCGATGCCAGCATGAGAGTTTCTCCCATTGAAGACCTGAATGCCGAAGGGTTCAGCACGCTGACCACGCAGGCACATCAGGACGTTCAGGGCGGCGGCAACTGGAGCAACAACCGCTGGGCGGTTGTGTTCAAGCGCGCTCTGAAAACCGATGACCAGAACGACACGCAGTTCTCCGGCGGGAAAACCCCGATGGCGATCGCGATCTGGAATGGTCAGAACAAAGAACGAAACGGTCAGAAAGCCATCACTCAGTGGAACGAGTTGAACTACTAAGGCAAACTGACTGGTAGTAATTTCAAGCCAGGGGGGGCCACTTCGGTGTGCCTCCCTTTTTTTTCAGGGTAACCTACCGAGGTCGAAGATTTCATATAAAACTACTTTTAAGGGGGGCTAAATATCCTCAATTTAAAATAAGGGAAATTGGTTTTGAATTGGCACAAAAGATAGTGGCTCAAGAAACGCCGAACCATTTTTTTGTAATGGTTTATAAAGCGTCCAAAAATTGCCTGATTACAATGAGTGAATTTAGCCGACTAAAATGGCATTCAAGAGGTCAGGGGTTCGATCCCCCCAGCTCCATTCTATTTTATAAAGGGTTACGGGCTTTTCCCGTAGCCCTTTTTCCGTGGACTGTAGTCAATACTAAATGTAAAAAGGTTGACTGGGTATAAGGAGGGTAAGCACACTACAGCTTATCCTGAGCAATTCCTCTAGTCAGGGATCGTCCAAATCGTCTGACGCTTCATATTTTGAGGCTCAATGCGGCAACAGAGCAGGCATAAAAATATTCGCGATTATTTAAAAAACTTCGTTCGGTTTTTTTTACGGATGAGGATCAAGCAAGGCTGTCCACCATAAAAATAACCTGTTTGATCCAGGGAATCGTCTTTCGGCGTCAGCAAAGTGGTTACTTTAAGCAAAAAACGGGGTTTAGCAGGGTTTCCAAAAATCGACTGCGCTTGAAGAATTACGGATATTTTAAGGCATACTGTGCACCTAGTTCCAGATGGCAAGATTTTCTACCCTGATGTGGACATATAAACACCAGATGAAAAGAAGCAAATTATGTGATTGGGGACATTTTTTCTGATAGAGATGTACCGACATCCGATTTTAATTGAAGTAAAAGTCGAAGTTGTTATGATACAATCTCAATTTTATCGTGAGCGTGATATTTTGTGAATCAAATCAAACGACCTGCCACAAAAAAGATAAGAATCGGTATTGTTGGAGTGGGGAATTGCGCCAGCTCTCTGATTCAGGGGATTCATTATTATCGGGGTCGAGAATCCATTGAATCCATCGGTTTGATGCACTGGGAGATTGGGCAATTTAAACCCGGTGATATCGAAGTGACGGCGGCGTTTGACATCGACGCCAGAAAAGTTGGCAAAGATGTGAATGAAGCCATTTTTGCCCCGCCAAATTGTACCGAGATTTTTTATTCGGACCTTCCTGTTTCCGGGGCGAGCGTTAAAATGGGCCGAGTGCTGGACGGTTTTTCAGATCACATGAAGGATTTTGAGGAAAAGAACACCTTTGTTCTTTCCCAGGAAACCGAACCCAGTCAAAGTGAAGTGGTGCAGGCTTTGCGGGAAGCGGGAGTCGAAATTCTAGTGAATTATCTGCCGGTTGGCTCGGAAAAAGCCACGCAATTTTATGCGGAATGTGCTCTGGAGGCTGGAGCGGGGTTCATCAATAATATTCCAGTATTTATCGCCAGCGATCCAAAATGGGCCAACCGCTTTAAAGAAAAGAAGCTTCCTATTATAGGGGATGATATCAAGGCGCAGATGGGTGCGACTATCGTGCATCGAACCTTGACGGATCTTTTCAGAAAGCGGGGCGTCAAGTTGGAAAGTACGTATCAGTTGAATACCGGAGGCAACACCGATTTTCTCAATATGGTCAACCGCAGTCGGTTGGCCTCTAAAAAGACGTCGAAAACCGAAGCTGTCCAGTCCGTTGCAGGCCAACGCCTGGAAGATGAGAATATCCACATTGGTCCCAGTGATTATGTTGCCTGGCAAAA
>JAJDBE010000257.1 GCA_029261515.1 Nitrospinaceae bacterium
CCATCACCTACGTCGCCACGGTGAATGTTTCTGAGGAGAAAGAAATGGCGCTGCAACAGGCGGTGGTCGATGCACTTCCCAACGTCACGGCCTTAAGCACGCGCGACATTGTCAATACGGTAGAGACGGTGGTCGGCAAACTCACGAACCTGGTGGATTTCATGTCGGCCTTCAGCATTCTTTCCGGGCTATTCATCTTGTCCGGCTCGGTGGCTTCAACGAAGTTCAGACGCTTAAAGGAATCAGCGATTCTGAAAATTCTGGGCGCACGACGAAAATCCGTTGCTTCTATCCTTGGCGTGGAATACGCCACTTTAGGCATGGTTGCTGGGATGATGGGGATTAGCCTGTCCGCCCTGCTTTCCTGGGGAGTTATGAAGTATCTGGTCAAATCCGGCTGGAATTTCTACCCCACCGTCATGCTCTGGACGCTGGTTCTCGGCGTCATCCTTACCACTCTGACGGGAATCTTAAGCAGTCTCGACGTCATAAAAAACAAACCTCTCGCCACCCTTCGTCAGGCCGATTCGCAATAGCTTTCAGGGATGCGGGGTTCCGGGAGGGAGGAAAATGGACTTTAATTTTCGTTTCTAAAAATCTATAATTTTTCTCTCCCGTGTCTGAACAAAACGGGAAAATAAAAATCAAACTTTGCAACGACTACGCAGCTGCGGTCGCACCCTATTTCCCATGAGTTGGAATTTCAAACTCCATTCTATATCCAAAACCCTCCTGCTCTTGATCCCTGCTGTTTTATTCACAGGCATCCCATTCGGCTATGCAGACATAATGGACATAGGCCCTCCCGGAGCCTATGTCGCCCCTGAATATATCCCGCCGCCGCCACCCGTCTCGCGGCTGCATCTGGTCGATAACGGCGACGGCACGATCAGCGATCCCGATTCAGGGCTGATGTGGGCGCAAAAAGACAGCTACGCGGAATTAGGCAAGTGCCTAAACTGGTTTCAATCGGAACAATATGTGAATGAACTACGAACGGCGGGGTACGAGGATTGGAGAATGCCGACTCTGTTGGAACTTGCAGGCATTTATGACGACACGAAAGAAAACATTCTGGCCTGGGACGAGGACCCCGAAAACCCCATGGCACTCGACGAATTGTTCGCCCAAGGAGCGGCCTACTGGTACTGGTCGTCGGATTATGAAAATACCGACTTAACGGATTGCTGTGCACGGACGTTTTATTATGCGAAGGGAATGAGCCATGTTCGCCGGTTCACCCTTTGCACAAACGGCGGCGTGCGGGCGGTGCGAACAGAAAAATAAATCATTTCGCGCGCTTACACAACCACGCGCAATTATCAAAATCCCTTTGACAGCGGTTTTCCTTATCCTTCAAACAATGCCTGAATTCGGCCCGGTTGGGATCTCCCTGGTGGCATAGCGGAATCACCAGTGCGACACAAGCATTGCGAATCTCCCGACAGCAACCCGCGCAATTTTCCACAGAACCTGCCTGATGACAGGCTTTGGGCTTTTGGTCTCCATTATTCTCGGCCAATTGGGTCAGGGTTTCCTGAATGCGGGAAGAAGATGCAAATGTCCCTTGTTTTGGGTTCGCTTCCGAATCTAATGCCCAGGCGCTAACGGGAAAAATCAAAATACTTGACAACAGTGCCATCCAGAGAATCGAGAACAGGGGAAGTGTTTTTTTCATTGTTTCTCCTCTTAAAATGAATTTGAATGGAGCACTGGGAAATAGAACTAAAGTGATTCTCATTAGCAGATTTTAACAAAAATCCTGCCTGAAAGGAAAAATGCCGTTTGAAAATTCACACACAAGGAGAGAAGGAAAGAATATTACTTTGAAAAACCCTAGGACTTCTCAGACTGTTGATTGGTGTGGCGAATGATTTCTCCTTCTACCAGATAGATGACATCTTCGGCGATGTTGGTCGCGTGGTCCGCCATCCGCTCCAGATAACGCGAAGCGGAGAGGAGCTGAATCAGGCTGTTTATGTGTTTGGGGTTGCTTAGAATCCTCTCTTCAACCAGGGCGTAAACCTCCCGGTTCATGGCATCGACTTCGTCATCCGCCTTGCAGACATTGCGCGCCAGTTGCGTGTCCAGGTTGATGAGGGCATCGAGACTGCCCTTTAACATCGCCTGCGCTTTCTCCGCCATGTCCTGCAGATCGAAGGGCATGTCCAGTTTTTCGTGGGTGGAAAGATAGACGGCGCGCTCAGCGATATTGACTCCGAGATCGCCGATTCTTTCGAGATCGTTATTTATTTTGAGAATGGCGATGACCAGGCGCAAGTCATTCGCTACCGGTTGATGCAGCGCCAGAATTTTGAGGCATTCTTCCTCCACGTCCACTTCCTTTTGGTCGATTTCAAAATCCGAATCAATGACTTTCATGGCCAGGGTGGTGTCCCTTCGCACCAACGCCCGAACAGCACGCTTCACACAAGCTTCGACGTCTTCTCCTAAAGAAAGGATCATACGTTTCAGTTTTTCTATTTCTCTTTCAAAGTGAACTGGATGTCTTGCCATAACCCATGCCTCCTTCTTTATCCGAATCGACCGGTGATATAATCTTCGGTCGCTTTTTTCTCTGGCTTGGTGAACATACGGTCTGTAAACCCGAACTCCACTAAATCTCCCAGCAGCATGAATCCGGTAAAATCGGCAATCCTTGCCGCCTGCTGCATATTGTGCGTCACGATCACAATGGTGTATTTTTCTTTCAATCCCACTGCCAGCTCTTCGATCTTACCTGTTGATAACGGGTCCAGCGCCGAACACGGTTCATCCATCAATAACACCTCGGGTTCGACTGCGATGGCCCTGGCAATGCACAGACGCTGCTGTTGGCCGCCGGACAACCCCAGGCCGCTGTCGTTCAAACGATCCTTGACCTCGTCCCACAAGGCGACGGACTTCAGGCTGTTCTCCACAATTTCGTCCAATTTGGCTTTGTTTTTAAGTCCGTGTATTCTTGGCCCATAAGCCACATTTTCATAAATGGTTTTGGGGAAGGGGTTGAATTTTTGAAACACCATGCCCACCCGCTTTCTAAGTACGCTCACATCTTCCGGCGAATTGTGCATGTTGACACCGCCAATTTTGATGGTGCCCTGCATGCGCGCACTTTCCACCAGGTCGTTCATCCGGTTGAGGCAGCGCAAAAGGGTGGATTTGCCACAGCCGGAAGGGCCGATGAAGGCGGTGACTTTATTTTTAGGAATAATCATGGAGATGTCGTTGAGCGCCTGCTTCTCACCATAATAAAAATCGAGGTTCTCAATTTCCACCATGGGGTTTTCCAGACCCGGTAACGTCAGATGATTTTTTTTCTTAGGAGGCAATGTTTTTCCAGTTTCACTTGATGTTGAAAAAGCGTTCAAACTCTGACTTGGGGCTTTCACCTTAATCTTTGCCATGAAAAATCCTTTTTTAAATTAAACACCTGAAACGGCCAGTTTCTTTCGCAGGCGATTTCTTAACAAGATCGCCGAAAAATTCAAAAGCAATACGATGACGATCAAGAGCAGCGTCGTGGTGAACACCATGGGCCGGGCCGCATCCACGTTCGGCGACTGAAACCCCACATCATAAATATGAAAACCCAAATGCATGAATTTGCGTTCCAGATGCACGAATGGCCAGATCCCATCCAATGGCAAAGAAGGCGC
>JAJDBE010000258.1 GCA_029261515.1 Nitrospinaceae bacterium
GAAAATCGCGCGCCAGGATGGCGTCGTAGCCCAGCTTGCCAAGTCCCGGCCAGGCAAAGATGGTTTCAAAAATAACCGAGCCGCCGATCAATCCGGGAATGGTCAATCCGAACATGGTGATGAACGGAAGTAACGCGTTTCTCAAGCCATGACGGTAAATCACCGTCTCTTCCGGCAACCCCTTGGCACGCGCGGTGCGGATGTAATCCTGATTGATGACTTCCAGCATCTGCGAGCGCACATAGCGGGAAAGAATCGCAGTGCCGGCAATCGCCGACATCAGCGCCGGAATGGTGAGATGCCAGATCCGGTCCATCGACTGAAACAGCAGTGAAGAATCTTCCAGGCCAAACGTGCGCATGCCGATGACGGGAACATCGAACGTCTGCACCATGAAAATGATGACGATGTAAGAAAGAAAAAATCCGGGAATGGAAATCAACGCGTAAGAAAAAAACGTACTGGTATTGTCAAACGCCGAGCCGCGCCGTAAGGCCGCCTGAATTCCCACCGGGAACGCCAGAAACCAGGTGATCAGAGTCCCCAGAATAAAGAGCGGCAGAGAATTTAAAAAACGCTCCCAGATTTTCTTAAGCACCGGCTGGCTGTCTTTAAACGATTTCAGTTCTCCGGTAAACAAGTCCCGCATCCAGTAGACGTATTGAATGTGCAGAGGTTCGTCCAGATGAAACGCCGCGCGAATGCGCTGAATGTCTTCCGCTTTCATGCGCGGATTGGATGGATCGACCAGGCTCGGTTCCCCCGGCGCAAGATGCACGATGGCATGCGAGATCATCGAGATAAAAATCAGCAGCACGATGCGCTGGCCGATGTTTCTGATAATAAAATTGATCATAGTGACTTAAAAATCTATTTTTTCCCTGCGCCGGATTCCGCTATACTCGCGAATATGGATATTTTACAACTCAGTCATTATCTCGATAATCTGCTGGATATCAAGTCCATCCAGGACGCGCCCAACGCCGTCAACGGCCTGCAGGTGCAAAATACCGGCGAGATCAAAAAAATCGGCCTTGCCGTCGACCTGTGCCAGGCAACCATTCAAATGGCGATTGAAAAAAATTGTAACATGATGTTCGTCCATCATGGGATGTTTTGGGGTGGCGTCCAGCCCATCCGTGGCGTGTATTACGACAAACTTTCAGCGATGATTCAGGGCAATCTGGGCCTTTATTCGGCGCACCTGCCGCTCGACATGCACCCGGTTCTCGGCAACAACCGCGCCCTTGCCGATCTCATTGATCTCGAACATCTGCAACCGTTCGGTGAATACGGTGGGGAAAAGATCGGCTTGAAGGGGACCATCGCCGCGCAATCCGCAGAATCCTTGGGGAATTTGCTGCAGAAAAAGCTCGGCGCTCCCGTCAAAGTCATCGGTACCGGAGAGGTTAAATCCATTGGCCTCGTGACCGGAGGGGCGGCGGACATTCTACGCCAGGCGAAAGCCGAGCAGTTGGACTGCTACATCACCGGCGAAGGCGAAAACCATCACTTTCATGAAGCCATAGAGGGCGGCTGTGTTCTGATATTGGCGGGGCATTATGCGACGGAAACAGGCGGGGTGAAATCGGTAGGGAAGCACCTGGCGGACAAATTCAACCTCGAAACCGAGTTTCTCGATTATCCCACCGGACTGTAAAATTATTCTTGCGGAACGGAAACCTCCGCCCGCTCGCCAAGTGGTTTTTCATTTGCGTTGAAATCAAATGCCTTGGAAGAGGGAAAAAGGAACCGCCATCCAACGTTAAAAAAGACCTTGGTCACCCCAGTTACCGTTCGGGTAAGCACGGGAATAAAGTGATAAAGCTGGTGAATGTAG
Source organism: Nitrospinaceae bacterium (assembly GCA_029261515.1). GTDB lineage: Bacteria > Nitrospinota > Nitrospinia > Nitrospinales > VA-1 > JAJDBE01. The sequence goes on from JAJDBE010000258.1 coordinate 1,841, forward strand.
TTGGTCACCTTGCCTTTTTTCTGGAAGAGAAAAACAAGCGTATTTGCATCGGTGACATCTACCTTCCGATGGAGATAGTCGTAATCATCGAGAGTGACGGTCAAAAGTCTTCCATCCCTTTTTTCATAGGGACGCACGTTCAGAGTGACTTCATCATCGCCAAGATGAAAATCCATCACAAATGAATCGTTCTCACTGATTTGCAACCGAAATATAAACTTTTCCGAAAACAGCTTGTATAGCCTTTCCCACCATTTGAGTTTCCATTTTTCCCGGTACGTCCCGAAGGTCGCCTTAAAGAAAGCCCCCATGAAATCGTTTCGTGTCCCGAGGCCTTTTTCGACCTGAACATCGTTGATATACAGTATGGCAACTGCAGTGTAGCCCAATTGAAAAATAAACAAGGGGATATTTTTTTGCCTGTTAAACATGTAAGGGAAACCCTGGGTTACCCCGTAACAATGGGCCAGAAGATTTTTTAATTGCGACCGCTTTAAGTTGTTCAGCCGGACGACAGTCCCAAAATTGCAGTAACTGTTCCATTCAAAGGAATCGATCAAATTTTTTGCGTAATAGTCGCGATAGATTTGCGTTCCTGGATAAGGAGTCATCACGAAAAAGAAAGCTCTCTGATCGAGTTCCAGGCGGGTTGCAAAATCAGCGTATCGTTTAATATCCTCTTCCGTTTCATGCGGATGCCCGATGATCAGAAATCCATCCACTACCATTCCGCTATCCTGCACAATATGAATGGCCCGTTCATGTTTTTGTACGGAACCGCCTTTTCTCAGGGCTTTGAAGGTTTTCTCGTCGGGGCTTTCAATGCCAATCTGGATTTTTTCAAACCCGAGACGCCGCATTTCCTTGAAGAGATGCTCGCAACGGATGACATCATCGGAACGGGATTCGGTGATGATGCGAAAATTTGTCAGGTTGCGCTTGAACATCAACTCGACGATTTGCTCCACGCGCTTGGCGTCGAACAAAAAAATAGAATCCCAGAACTTGACAATTTTTTTAATATTCTTATCGTGGATTTGTTCCAGTTCCTCGATGAAATGTTCCGGGCTGCGAGGGCGGAAACCTTTATTGACCGTGTCATTGGCGCAGAAGGTGCATTTGGCGATGCAGCCTCTGGAACTGTACAAAGTGTCGATCGTGTATTCATCGCCCTTTTGACCATACCGGTTTGGCCGGATTCGCCGCAATGGCTGAGGCAGGTTATCCATTTCAGTGATGAGTTCGGCATCCGGGTTGTGAAGCATTTCTCCATTTTTCTTGAAGGATAATCCCAAAACATCCTCACTGGGGCCATGCAGAATAAGATCGCGAAAGGTCAGATCTCCTTCGCCACGCACCACCGAATCCACGTTGGAATCCGAGAGAACATCTTCTGTCAACGCCGTTGGGTGGTACCCTCCCATGGAGACATGAGCGCCTGAAGCTTTGGCAACCTTGGCGTATTCCCTGGCGCTGGTGTATCCGGCGGTCATGGAAGAGATGCCAACGAAATCAAAATTTTCTCTTTTCAGGCTTTTCTCAAATTGTTTGAGTGGATTTCGGGTATATGGGGAAACCGGGATGGTAACCACTTCCACGTCTTTTTCTATCTGGGCTCCCAGATAGCAAAGCTCGGTGAGGTCGGAAACATAGGTGTGTTCGGGCGGTTCAAATATTTGGTGGGACTTTATTAGCGCAATGCGCTTAAAGTAACTCATTCAGGTCTCCTCCTGCAAAGTACCCTATTATAAAAGGGAGAGTACAAAATCAAAGAGGTCCTGTCAACATGACAAACTTAAACAACCCGGGATAAAACAATCGGGAAAGAAATTTACAGGCTTAAGGGAAAAGCGCAAAGAGGGAGAAAAAAAACAATCGTTGGATTCCCTGTTTGGAACCCAGGGAATTATTTTTTTCTTCGGTTGCTCTTGATACGAACGGGAGCGGGTTTCGCGGCCTTCACCCACAAGGCGATCAAACTGCCGAGAATGCCGAGTCCAACGGGAACGATCCAATCTGCTGTGAGTGCCATGAGAAACCTCGCTGTTAAAATGAAAACCGGTATTTATGAAATAACTCTCCCGTCACTTCGTTCAAGCCTTCTTTTTTGACTTCCTGCTCGATGCGCTTGATCGCCATATTGCGAATGAAGGGAATGGGAATGCGCTGGACTTTCTGCAAAGCGTCGTCGTGCCAGTGCAACTCCAACTCCGGCGGTTTTTCCGCTTCCTGGGCGATCACTTCATCCTGCTTTAAATCCTCTTCCGTCACTTCCATCCCCATCGCTTCTTTGGCCGAGGCGGGCATGATGTTGGTGAACACTTCTTCAATGATGCCGGGGGTCACCATTTTGTCGCCGCGTTCACGGGCACGCGCTTCGATGGTCTGTTTGGCCATGCCGAGCACGAAAGGCGGAACTTTCTCCATTTTCGCCAGCGCTTCCTTACTCCAGGGCATGCCCGAAGTCGGCGCCACGTCCATGTAGTTTTTGAACTTTTCTATGATGTCGTCCTTCTTCTCGGTGCGCATGGCGAGGAAGTCCTCGATCTCTTCGATCACTTCGACCTTGCGCGGACTTTCCTTCATCTTATCCTTGGCCTGCTCAAACGCGCCCATCGACAGTTCTTCAAAGCCGAACTGTTTGACGCGCTTGGAAACCAGCATCATCGATTCGTTGCGGATCTCGGTCAGAAAATCCGAGGTGATGAATTTGAAGCCACGGCGGACGGCGCGTTGAACCATCAGTTTGCGGATTCCGGGGCGGACAAATTCCGGCGCGTGCTTGACACGCTCCCAGGCCTCCGGGGTCCACTCGACTCCGTTTTCATCGGCATAAGGGTGATCAAATTTTTCAACGTTGGATTCAGGCATATCATTTCCCTTTAAAAGGGGTCATTTGTTTGAAATATTGCAAGGGTTCCTCCCTTAAAAAGTACTTGAACCCCAGCCCGATGTCAATTATTTTGAAGGGTTTTAAAACCCGTTGAGCTGAGGTATAACCTATTATTAAATGAAACGTTCCCCGATAATTTACTTTCTGTTTTTCTGCTCCGGGATCACAGCCCTGGTCTACGAGATCGTCTGGACCCGCATGCTGACCCTGGTGTTCGGCCATACGGTATTTTCCGTTTCCGTGGTCCTGGCGGCGTTTATGGCCGGTCTCGGATGCGGCAGTTACCTGTTCGGAGTCGCGATCGACCGCATTCCCAATCCCTGGGCGGCTCCCCAGGGCGACGGCGACCCTGCTTCCGGGGAGAAAATCGATTCCGAATCGCAAGACTCACAGGCCCCGGTACCGCTTCTGGTGTATGGGTGGATCGAAATCGCGCTTTTTATTCTCTGCGCTCTGCTTTCGTTGCTGTTGGCGAACTTCGCCACGGTGTATGCCTGGATTCATTTGTGGCTTCCCGAATCTTTGGTGTTTCAAAACGCCGTCAAAGCGATTCTGGCGTTCACGCTGATTTTCATTCCCACCACCTTGATGGGCGCGACGCTGCCGATCATCAGCAAATACTACGTTACTGACAACCGGAAACTGGGAACCCAGATCGGACTGCTCTACGCCATCAATACGCTCGGCGCCGCCGTCGGTTGTCTTTTGACCGGGTTTTTGTTCATCAGCATTTTGGGTGTTTTGAACACAGTGCTGTTGACCGCCTGCGTGAATCTGTTTGTCGGCATCAGCGCCATCCGCATTTATCAGGAATCCGCCAGCGATAAGAAAATAGCAATACCGCGTCTCGATTTTTCCCTGCCCTCCTTCAAGCTGAATCCGGAACAGTTGCAGTGGATCGGAGTCAGCTTCATCTGCGGTTTCACCGCCCTCGCATACGAAGTGGTGTGGACCCGGCTGCTGGTATTCAGTATTTCCAGTACGGTGTATTCCTTCAGCATGATGCTGGCGGTCTTCCTGCTCGGCATCGTGCTTGGAAGTTTGTTTGTGATCCCCGTAGTGGCGCGTGCCGGCAATCTTCGAACCACTTTAATCTTACTGCAAGTCGTTATTGGTTTGTTTGTCATCGGATCGATTTACAATATGGAGCTTCTGCTTTCAGCGCCCTGGAACAGCTACAAACTGACCGACCCGACAGCCGCCTTGTTTCGCTATTTTAAGGATTCCGCCAGCCTCATGCTGGTCCCCACCCTCTTTTTAGGCATGAGTTTTCCGATCCTCATCAAAATCGTTTCCAAAGGCCACGAACATGTGGGCCGCGGCACCGGCCAGATTTACGCATCGAATACTTTGGGAGCCATTTTTGGATCGCTGTTAATGGGGTTTTTGATCCTGCCGCAACTGGGAAGCCAGAAAAGCCTGATGCTTACGGCAACGCTCAACCTGCTCTTGGCGGTGGTCCTGTTCTTTAACGGTTCGTACTTGACCACGACGGTTAGGCGAACCCTGGCGAGCCTGTTTGCCGGGATCGTAATTTTGATCAATTTCGCCATGCCGGTCGATCTTCTCGACCGTTTCTTCATGCGCGACAGTGCCGGACAACGCAACATGCAAACTCTTCTGTATTTTGAAGAGGGGTTGACCGACACCGTGGCGGTGTTCGAGGACAATTACGGCATGCTCGACCCCAATGCCAAAAGATTGATCACCAACGGCATCAGCATGTCCGCTTCCAACGTCACTGCGTCCCGCTACATGAAACTGTTCGCGCATGTGCCGATTTTATTGCTGGACGACCCCAAGGAAGTGCTGGTGGTTTGCTTTGGCACGGGACAGACCACGGGAGCCGCCGGCATTCATCCGCGAGTGCAATCGGTCGATAGTCTGGAGCTTTCATCCAGCGTGATCCGGGCAGGCAAGGTGTTCGCGTCTGAAAATCACGATGTCCTCAACAACCCCAAAGTAAATATCGTTTTAAATGATGGCCGCAATCACCTGCTCACCACCAAGAAGCAATACGACGTGATCACATCAGAACCGCCGCCGCCACGAACAGCGTTCACCGTCAACCTCTACACCAAGGAATACTATGAGCTGACGAAAAAAAGACTGCGTCCCGGAGGCATCGTGGCGCAGTGGATTCCCCTGCACAGTCAGGGCGAAACCGAAGTGGCGATGCACTTCAAAACCTTTATTTCGGTGTTTCCGCATGCCATCGCCTGGATGTCGGTGGCCAATGAAATTCTCATCATCGGCTCGGATCAACCGATTGAACTGGATTTTAAGAAGCTGCAACAAAGGCTCACGGACCCGGTGATAAAAAAGGCGTTTGAGGAGATCGAAATTCCCGATGTGTATTCCTTCCTCAGCAATATCTGGTTTCTCGAAAACGAGATGCAAAAGATATCGGCAGGCTACGATCTCATCACCGACAACCGTCCGGTCATCGAATTTTATCTGGACATGGGCGCCGCTATCGGGTTGCCGGGGATCGAAAAATATGTCTTCAACCGAACTCCATTCGAGGACATCGCCCGCCGCATCACGAACCTTGACTATGACGACCGTTCGCAACTGCAACGCCATTACCGCATCATGGATCTCTATCAACGCGGGGTCATGTACGGCAATAGAGGACAACTACTCAAAGCGCTTGCGCTAGCTGACGACGGCGACCTGCTGCGTTACCACCTGCAGGCGGGGAAGGAACAGGTTGCCAAATTGGCCCAAAAGGTCAAGAAGGAACCGGGCAACGTCGAAGCGTTACTGAATCTGGGACACGCGTATTATCAATTGGGCCAATACGAGAAGAGCATCGCGGTTCTTAAGCAAGTGCCGAAGGAAGCGCCGCAGAGAAGTTTTGCCGATCTTTATCTTGGCTACAATTATCTCGAATTAGGAGAAGGCAGAAAAGCCAAGGAGCGGTTCAACGCCACGGTAAAACAAGACTCCCGGCAGGTGAGCACGGTCATGCGCGAGATTGGATTGGTCGAACTGCTTGAAAAACTGAAAGAGGAACCTGATGACATGGGGCTCCATCTCTCTGCCGCCCAGTATTACAATATGAAAAACGAATACTTGAAAGCTCTCAATTTTTCATTGCCGGTTCTGGAAAAGGACCCGTTAAACGTCGACGCTCTGCAAAGCATCGTGTTCAGCTACCGGGGTCTTGGAGAAGCGCGGGAAGTGCTCGATTACGCCACCCGCTACAGCATGGTGGACCCGGAGGACATTCATCTGCAATATATTCTGGGGGAAATATACGCCAAAACGCTGAATTGCGGCAAAGCCATTCCTCATCTTAAAAAGGTGATCGGCAAGAATGACCGCTACCAAAACGTAAACCAGCTTTTAGAGGATTGTCAAATCGAGGAAAACGGGAAACGGAATTCTCCCGATCTCGCCAAATTGAGCTAATAGAGAGGACGTGAAATAAATGGCAAGCAAACAATGTTCATTCGATATCGTTTCAGAAACCGATCTATCAGAAGTGGAAAACGCCGTCAACCAGTCCATGGCGGAAATAAGGCAACGGTTTGACTTTAAAAAGAGCAAGAGCGAGATCACCCTTGAAAAAAAAGAAAACAAAATCATCCTGCTTTCCGATGACGAATCGAAACTAAATTCAGTGGTCGATATTTTGCAAAGCAAATTGGTCAAACGCAAAATTTCCTTAAAAGCTCTGGACTACGGAAAAATCGAAACCGCCTCCGGGGACATGGTCCGCCAAACGGTCAAACTGCAGCAGGGCATTCCACAGGAAAAAGGCAAGGAAATCGTCAAGTTCATCAAGGGTCTCGGCATCAAGGTTCAGGGCCAGATCATGGACGATCAATTACGCGTCACTGGAAAAAACCGGGACGATCTGCAGGCGGCAATTGCCAAGCTCAAGGAAAAAGATTTCGGCGTTGCCATGACCTTTACCAATTATCGCTAGCAACCGGTCGGCTCTGGAGACATCAGACGGGGTGGACCTCATCCGCTATCATCCGGTATGGGACAGCAGAAAATCCATTATCTGGAAACAGCCCGATTTCTAAAATTATGCCCTTAAGGGCTAATAGTTATCATTGCTCTTGAAAACAAAAACCGTTATTCTGTATAGAAGATTTGAGGAAAAATGTACAGTCAAAACGAGGGTTTCCCAGCCATCCGCTGCGCCACCTTTGTTCCTATGGCCCGTTAATCTTGAATTTGTTGAAGGAGGTCAATAATGGATATCATTCGTGAATGCATGCGGTCGCCGGTGATCAGTATCGATCCACAAGCCTCTGCCGAGGAGGCCGCCAGAATAATGAGCGAAAAAAACGTCAGTGCACTTTTCGTAAAACAAGGAGACGATTATCCGGGAATCGTGACGAAAACGGATTTGGTCGCTAAGGTGTTGGCGAAAGGCCTGGACTCGAAAACGACACCGGTGGACGCGGTAATGACCAAACCCCTGCTGACGAAAGACGCATACCTCTCCAGGGGAGAGGTGCATGAATTCATGCTGAGAAAAAAAATCAAACACCTTGGGGTCACTCAAAACGGCAAGGTTGTGGGCATCCTCACCACGAAGGATCTGGTTTCCTGACTTTTTGAGAGAAACTTTAGGGGAAAAACCGAAGAAACTTAGTTTCCCACAGGACGGTAGCGGCTGATGATTTTTTCGTGATCTTCATCCGGGAGTTGTGCTGCGATTTCCTTTATATCTGGCATAATATGCTTCAACGCTTCAATAATCCTGGGATCGAACAAAGTTCCACTTTTACTTGCGATTGCATTCACTGCGTCTTCAAAGTCAACTTTCACACCATCATAAGGATGGGCATTAGTCAACTTGTCCAGCTCATCGCAAACCGCCACAATCCGGCCTTCCAAAGGAATGGCTTCGCCTTTGAGACCGCAGGGATAACCCGATCCATCCCATCGCTCCCGATGCGTCCTGCATATCGACTCCGCCATTTGCAGAAGCGCAGAATCGCTTCCCGATAAAATCTCTGCGCCGATGATCGGGTGAAGCCGCATGACTTCCAGCTCTTGCGGATTCAAATGCTCGGGCTTGGACAAAATATGGTCCGGAATACCAATTTTACCAATATCGTAAAGAGGACTGGCAAGGTAGATGAGTTCGCACTGATCCCGGTTCCATCCCATTTCCTGCGCCAACCGTGAACAATAATGGCTCATGCGAATAATGTGGCGACCGGACGGATGATCCCGGTATTCCGCCGCCCGGCTGAGCCGGTGGATCAATTCCAGCCGGGATTCCTCCAGCTCTTCCGTTCGTTCCTGGACTTTTCTCTCCAGATTCCTGTTGTGCTCTCTAATTTCGTTGTGGAGCAGGCGGACCTCGAGCATGTTTTTAACACGTGTGACGGCTTCTGTCATTTCAAACGGTTTCGAAAGAAAGTCTTTAGCGCCGGACTCCAAAGCCCGGATACGGGTGGAAGGTTCCCGTTGCGCCGTCAGAACAAGAATAGGCAGATAGGTCTCCGTTTCCACTTGTTTCAGCATTTCCATGACGCCGAACCCGTCCAAATGCGGCATTTTTAAATCCAGCAGAATGAGGTCGGGTCGAATCTCCTTATACATTTCCTCTGCCTTAAGAGAATCAGTGGTGCTGAATATATTCTTGAAACCGGCGCCCTTGAGAACGCGTTCGAAAACCCGTACATTCCCCGGCTCATCGTCGATGATCAAAATTTTTCCATCTTCAATATTGCGTGTTGTCATAAGTAGTCCCCCCACACAGGGCATAGAAATAATATAAAAATCGGATAGTTCAGAGGCTAACTAAATTTACATTTACTTATATATGCCTCCTAGATTAAGGCAGATTCAGGCAGGAGTCAATCTGCATTACGCAGGAAGATGGGAAGTGTCCCAGCAAACATCAGCGTGAAAGGAGGGATCGCGTTATTACCTGCGGAAATTCAAAAAATTTAGTGCCGAAGGCGATAAGGGAGCAGGGAGTATATTTTTTTTGCGATATCCATTAATTTGGATTTGAAATAGGCCTTGCGGTCAAATAACCGTCGATGTGTTTCTTTTAACAATTGGGGAATAGACAAATTTTCCGGACATTTCGGCAGACAGTCACCACATTCCGTACATTTGTCGGCAAAGCTGCCAGGAAACCAGTGCCCCTTTTCCTCAAGCATATTGTAGCGGTACCGGCTGTAATCCTCCATATCAAATCCTTCCAGCAGATTGCGGAACCTAAGCACCTCGGGAATATTGATGTCCTCCGGACAGGGCAGACACTCACTGCAAAGTGTGCATCGGCTGGAAATCGCGTTCAGCGAAACATCCATTTCAGCTTTTACGGTTTGTTCGTCGTCGGATAAATAATGTTCTCCATTTAAAATAGCCAGGTTCTGCGCAAAATGCTCCGGCTCGTGCATGCCCATGCTCAAGGTGGTGATTGCGGGATGACCGAGGCAAAAGCGTCCGTTGAACTCGATGGCGGTCAACGGATGCGTCAACTGCCGGACTTTTTCCGAAGGCTTCCACAACAACCCGCCCTTTTCATTGGGCGAAATGATGAACACGCCGATGTCCTTTTCCCCCGCCAGTTGGACCGCCGCCAGGTTGCGCTGAAAAAAATAATAGTAATGCAGGTTCACGAAACTGAACAGATCGGTATTCAAGGCTTGCAATATTATTTCCAACGGCGCATGTGTGGAAAAACCGATATGCCGTATCACTCCCTGCTCTTTTAGCCGGTAAAGCGTTTCCACCGGCCCGCCGGTTTTAACGGCGGCTTTTAAACGCTCCGCATTGTTGATGCCATGCCAGCCGTAAAAATCGATCGTGTCCAGTTGCAGAGCGTTCAACTGACTTTCGACCAGTTCTTTGGTTTCATCCGCCGTCATGGGCGCCCCCTTGGTCATCATTTTGTACTGGTCACGGGGCACATTTAACTCTTTAAGCGCCATTCCATATAAATGCTCGCTCTTGACATAGCCGTGGGCGGTCTCGATATGATTGATTCCAAGCTCCAGCGCCTGGCGGGTGGTTTCAATGCAGTTTTTTATGGATTCCGCCGGTAAGTGGTCTCGTGGAGGCACCCAACCATTTTTAAACCGCATCCCTCCCAGGGTGATGACGGAAATCATTTCATTGGTTCTGCCAAAACGGCGGTATTCCATAAAGCAGTTTCTCGATAGTCGAAAAAATTGCTGTTCAATTAAAGTAAACAGATTCGTTCTGCGGCGGATTTTATTTTAAACCGCGCAATAGAGTATGATGCAATCGTGCATCCGGAGATTCAGGCTTTACGGGTTGGTTCCCTAAAGCTGTCCAGTCTCCGGTTTAAAAACAAGACAGGAGACACAATCCTCAATGACCCGGAAATCGAAAGAATTAAGAAAACATATCTTACGCACTCGCCGGGGAACCAAGCCCGGCGCATCCCCAGGAACACTTGCGGCTCTGCCTGAAGCGCACCCGACCCAGGTGCATTTGATTGCTTATGGCGTTGAAAACCTGGTGGAACGGGAAATCACGCAAATCGGCCAGATAAAAGAGTTCCTTGGGAAATACGCCAATGTCTGGGTGCATGTTTCCGGCCTGGAGAATATTGACACGATCACTCAATTAGGAACCCTATTTTCCCTGCATCCCCTGGCGCTGGAAGACGTGATCCATGTCCACCAGCGTCCCAAGGTCGATGAATACGAAAACAACCTGTTCATCACCACCCGCATGGTAACAAAAAATGAGGAAGAGCTGGGCCTCGAACAAGTCAGTCTGTTTCTGGGGGAAGATTATGTTCTGTCCTTCCAGGAAGGGGCCGGCGATGGGTTCGAGCCTGTAAGAGAACGCATCCGCAAAGGCAGAGGCCGTACCCGGCTTTCCAAGTCCGATTATTTGGCCTACGCGCTTCTCGACGCCGTGGTCGACGGCTACTTTCCGGTTCTGGAAGAATACAGCGACCGGCTCGATGACATCGAAGATGAAGTCATTCTATCTCCACACCGCAATATGGTCACCCGCATTCACAGTATCAAACGCGACATGTTTTTAATCCGCCGGGCCATCTGGCCCCAACGCGACGCGCTAAACATCCTGACGAAAGAAACCAGAAGAGTGACCGATGACACCAGGGTGTACCTGCGCGACTGCCATGACCATGTCGCGCAAATTCTGGATATCCTGGAAAGCCTGCGGGAACGCTCGACAGGCCTGACGGACCTCTATCTTTCCAGTCTCAGCAACAAGATGAACGAGGTCATGAAAGTGTTGACCATCATCGCCACCATTTTCATGCCTCTCGGAGTGATCGCCGGTGTTTACGGCATGAACTTCAATCCGGAAAAATCTCCCTGGAACATGCCGGAACTCACCTGGTACTTTGGCTACCCTTTTGCCTTGACCTTGATGGCGCTGGTCGCAGGCGGCTTCTTTATTTATTTTTACCGCAAAGGATGGTTGAATAGCAGGGAAGCCATTAAAAAAACAAAACAGAACACGGACTTATAATGACCTCCTTTCGTTTCATCCACTGTTCCGACCTGCACATCGACAGCCCGTTTAAAGGCCTGGGGTCGGTGCAACCGCAACTCGCCAAAAGACTGCGCGATTCGACCCTGCAAGCGTTTCAAAATATCATCGAGCTTGCGATTCGTGAGCAAGTCGATGCGGTGGTCATCGCCGGAGACATTTATGACGGCGCCGACAAAAGCCTGCAAGCACAATTGAAATTCCTCCGCGGATTAAAAGAACTCACCGACGCCGATATTCCCTCCTTCGTCGTGCATGGCAACCACGATCCTTTGGACAGCCGCTTCGCTTCACTGGAATGGCCCGATCGGGTGACGGTGTTTTCCGGAGAAAATGTGGAAGGCCATACCATCCAGCGTGACGGCAAAACATTGGCGAACCTTTTCGGCATCAGTTATCCCACCCGCGAGGTGAAGGAAAACCTGGCTCTCAAATTTCCAGACTCATCAAAAGAAGGATTCGCCATCGGCGTCCTGCACACCAACGTCGGCAACAACCCCAATCACGACAATTACGCTCCCTGCTCACTCGACGATCTGATTTTGCGCAAAATGGATTACTGGGCGCTGGGCCACATTCACGGTTTTAAAATCTTAAGAGACCAGGACCCGGCCATCGTGTATCCGGGCAACACGCAGGCACGGCACAAAAATGAAGCCGGAAGAAAAGGCTGTTGTCTGGTCACTCTGCATGCGGATTCTCCGCCTGAGATCGAATTCGTTGCGACCGACACGGTGCGCTTTATTACGGATTCCTTACAGCTGGACGAAGCCAAGTCCGTCAGCGAAGTTCTGCAATCCATACACACCAAATGCGAAGCGATCGCATCCACAGCGGAAGGACGCGACCTGTTGATCCACCTCAACCTGACCGGACGCACCCAGGCGCATCCAGAACTGCAACAAACCGGCAGTGTAGAGACACTCAATGAAGAAATTCAATCTTATTATGACGGGCAAACCCCGGCGGTCTGGATCGATCTGACCCTGAACACCCAGGGAACTTATGATGTCGAAACCCTGCGGCAAGGCAACGATTTCGTCGCCGACCTCCTCGCTCTCTACGAAGAGATGGATACAGACAAGGGGTTGGACGATTTGAAAAAAGTCTTGAAACCCATGCTTGAAGACTGGAAAGGAAAAAAATATCTTGACGATATTTCCCATCAGAATCTTCGCGATCTTTTACTTGAGGCGCGCAACCTCACTTTGGACCAACTCATCGAAGGAGAGTGATGCCGCCATTCCCGGCATCAGAACCGCATGCAAATTCGTGAACTGAATATAGACGGCTTCGGAATTTTCTCCAACAAACAGGTGACCGGTCTCACCTCGGGGCTGAATGTCATCTACGGGGAAAATGAAGCCGGAAAAACCAGCCTGATAGAGTTCATCCGCAGAATTCTGTTCGAGACCCCAAGAAGGAACAAGGCTTTCAACGCCTATGAACCGGTTGACGGGCGCCAGCATGGCGGCAGCCTGAAGTGTCAACTGGCTTCTGGAGAAAATATTCTCGTTTCGCGCAACCTGGAAGGCAAAGGCGAAATTCTTCTATACACATCCACTTCTGAGCTTAAGGGACAGTCTGCCCTCGATTCGGTTTTAGATCACGCGTCCCTCCTATTATTTCAAAACATTTTTGCATTCACCTTAGACGAATTGCAAACCTTCGATTCCCTGAATGAAAACGAAATCAAGAGCCGCATCTACGGAGCTGAGTTGGGACTGGGGTCTGTTTCTATCAAACAAGTGGAAGACTCAATCAACAAACGAGCGGAAGCTATTTTTCTTCCCAAAGGAAGAAAAACAGAAACCCATGCTCTGCTGAATGAAATTCAAACAATTGAACAGCAGATTCGATCTATCCAACAGGAGTCCGGCGAGTACGACTTGTTAATGCG
>JAJDBE010000259.1 GCA_029261515.1 Nitrospinaceae bacterium
ACTAGAAAAACCGGCGTGACCACTCCGTTTATTATTCTGACAGGTTACGGAGACCAGGAACTCGCAAGGGAATTGATCCGGCAAGGCGCTTCCGGTTATTTGTGCAAAAACGATTTAAATTCTCAGACGCTGGAGGGCACGATAAAAAAAGCCATCGCCACAGCCTGATATTTTTCCCCTGACGACTTTTTCTTCCATCCATAAACGTCACCTCCCCCTCTGACTATTGCGCCTGCCGTGTTTGATCTCCGGAATCAGCATGATGCTGGCCAGAATCATCATGCCTGCGGATATGATTCCCACGTTGACAGCGCCGACCTGATTCGTGGCCCAATACCCGATCATCGGGCCGATGGTTCCGCGCACTCCCGTCAGACACACATGGACCGACATATAGGCCGCGGTTTTTCCCGGCGGCGCGTAGCGGGTGACCCACAGGTTCCAGGCAATGCTTCCCCCGGCGAACGAGATGCCGATCAGGGCGGAAGCGATGCCGATGATTAAGGGTTCCTTCGAAACAAAAAACGCAAAGACTCCCGTAGCAAACGACAGGTTCAACACCATCCGCAGAACCACGAAATTCATGCGGTCGAACATTTTCGCCCAGAAGGGGATGAACAGCATGCGCATCGTATCGGGGATCACCGTAATAATCATGGCGACGAAAATCGCCGACCCCTCGATGCCGTAAGTGGGGGAGGTGACATAGTCCACTCGTAAGGGCAATGTCCACAGGTTGGCGAATCCCATGATGAACCAGGTGAATAGCACGTAGCCGAAGGAGCGGTCCTCTACGATATATTTCAGATTGCCCAGTGGATTTTTGTGAGAATTTTCCTCCATGATCCTGGACGGCATGCGGTAAATCGAAAACGCTTTCGCCAGGCCGCAGAATCCGAGAAAAGTGAACAGCCAGGTGTAGTATTCAATGTCGAGTTCGAGCAGGGACGAACCCAGAAAACCAAAGAGCGCCGAGATGCCGACGGTTAGAATCAAGGCTCTTGAAAAATAGCGCCCGCGTAAATTGGAAGGATAATTGTCGCCGTAAATGTCGGTTAAAAACGGCAGTAACGCACTGCGGCAGATATAGGCGATGACGATGAACAGGGCGAACCCCTCGACGGACTTCGACCACGCGGCAATCAAAAGGCAGACGCCGGTCACAACCGATGGCATGGCCCCCCACAGGGATTTCTGCAATTTGGTGCCTTCGGCGTAATGCACGAGAAAGAGCGAGAGGAACATGCCCATGAAAGGGGCGGCGGCGATCAGGGACTTTGTTGTTTCGCCGGCGTTGAAATAGCGGATGGCAATGAACAGGCAAAAGGTTTGCGAGCCCGTCGCCAACAGCCCTTCAAAGGTTCCCCGCCACAGGTCGCAGCGGTAGGTGCGGGCGATGATTTCTGATTTCAGGGTATTGGAATAGTCCGTCACACGATTTGCTTTCAATTCGTAACCGCAGGAACGCCTTGTTTTTGTTTATTATAGATACGAGAAAAATAGAACGAAACCTGGGAGGGTGTCGCTTTATCGATGATTCAATGAAGATGCAGGGGCTGAGTTTTTTTGACCCAACGCGAAGAGAACACCGCCGGCAGGAAAGCGTTTAATTCAGTTTCCCCCGGCAACGCCCGATGTAGCCACGATTGACGTCGGCATAAGGTTGAATTCTGCAGGCCATCTCGAAACTTTTAATGGCCTCCTCGTAGCGGGCCAGTTGATACAGACACATGCCCATTCCGTTCCAGGCGCCGAAGTGATGCGGATTCATTTTCAAAGTTTGTTCGCATTCCACCACCGAGTCCTCATACTGCCTTTTCAAAAACAGCAAGGTCGCCAGCTTATTGTGGGCTTCGGCGAAAGCGGGATAGTTTCTGATGAGATCGACGAACACCTGCTCTGCTTCGTTCAGGCGGTTGTCGCTGATGAGTTCCTCGCCCCGGTGCAACTCACTTTCCGCCGCTTCTCCGGCTTCCTGATACCATATTTCCCAGAGTTTTCCGGTGGCTTGGCTGCGGATGCCCGAACTCTCGCTCTTCAGGTTGTCCAGTAAATGTTGAATTTTTTCCATGAGCCGTTTGCAGAAATTGAAAAACAGGGAAAACCTTACATCCTCCCGAAAAATCGAATTATTTTGGGTTTCAATAAGATAAGGACTATATTAATTCATATGGTGGGCTTTAAGCAAACGGCCATTTGAAAAAGTGGATTTTTGATGTGGAGAGATTGTGTTCCCTAAAGGATCGGGCAACCCCGACGCCGAGATCATCGGCATCGGCAATGAAGTGGTCAGTGGGTTAATTCAGGACAGCAATTCAAAATTCTTAAGTGAGCAATTGCAGACGGTGGGGGTGAATGTGTCCCGCTTCACCGCTGTAGGCGATGAAGAATCCGCTATTGTTGATTCGCTTCGGTCCGCGCTAAAGCGGGTGGAACTGGTGTTCATCACCGGGGGACTTGGCTCGACGCACGACGATATCACCAAGACGGTTCTGGCGCGGTTCTTCGACTCGGAATTTCGGCAGGACAAGCAGGTGACGGATCATTTGAATGACTTGTTTAAAGCCCGCGGACGCGAAGTCCCGCCCTCGGTGCAGAGCCAGTGGCAGGTACCGGAAAAGGCAATCATTCTTTATAATGAGAAGGGAACCGCTCCCGGACTGTGTTTTAAGGAAAAGGGGAAAACCGTTTACGTCCTGCCGGGAGTTCCACTGGAAATGGAACACCTGTTTGAAAAGTACATCCGCCCGACGCTTTCCTCTGCAGGAAACCAACAGATCACGCATCGCATCCTGCACACCACGGGCATCACCGAGGCCGATCTTTGGTCGAAATTCGGTCCCATCGAACCTTTGCAAAATCTGGCGACGGTGGCGTCCTTGCCTTCGCATTTGGGCGTGCGCATCCGTCTGTCGGTCCTGACCAAGGATGAAGCGGAAGCCGAGTCGCGGTTGGATGCAGCGGAGGCGTTGCTGAGAGCAAAAATTGGAGAATACATTTATGGCCGGGACGGTGAAACTTTGGAAGGCAGTATCGGCAAATTGCTCCTTAGTAAACATCTGACACTGGCAACGGCGGAATCGTGCACGGGCGGGTTGATCGGGCATCGGTTGACCGGGGTATCGGGAAGTTCGGAGTATTTTTTGGAAGGCGCGGTCACCTACAGCAACCAGGCCAAGATGCGGCGGCTGGGGGTCAAAAAAGAACTGCTGGACCAGTACGGAGCCGTCAGCCGGGAAGTGGCGCTGGCGATGGCCGCGGGAATCCGTGAGAGTGCCGGAGCTGATCTCGGATTGTCGGTCACCGGCATTGCCGGTCCCACAGGCGGAACCAAAGAAAAGCCCGTCGGATTGACTTTCATCGCTTTAAGCGATGGCAAAAACTCCGATTGTCATAAATTTGTTTTTCATCAGGACCGCGCGCGGAATAAAGAACGCGCCGCTCAGGCTGCGCTCAACCTGTTGCGCCTGTGGCTAATCAACCACGAATGAACGAGGGAGAAGATATGGCAGGAACTCCATGCAGAGAGTGTGGCAAAGAATATCCCGATGCGGCCAGAGTCTGCCCGCATTGCCACACGCCTAAAAATCCGGATATCCCCCGGTATCCCGCGTTCAGCGGCTCGTGGGTGATCAAGGTGATTGGGATTTTATTCCTCGCTTTGGTCGCGGTGCAATTGGTTTCAATATTTGCAGGCCAGGACTGATCGGAATTTATTAAAGAGCTTTTCTCTGTATCAGGGGTGGGGCTGGCTCTTTAGCACGTTTCGTACAGCCGAGAAAAGTTTCTTTGCAGCATCATAGGCTTCGTCAATATTGAGGCTTTGCCCCAACCATCTGTAGGTAGTTCCATCCCATCTGCCGACCTGAAGTGAGCCTCGCTTTATATTCTTATTGCGTCCTTTGTTTAGTGCATAATCCTCGATGTGTTCACCAACATTGCGCATAGTGCGAAGACATGGGAGAGCATCATCAAAATTTTCTAATGCGGCGGAGATGGTTTTTTTGGCTGACGGGACTTGCCCAGCAAGTTCAGCAGCTCGGTATAACCGCCGAAGAGCTACAATAAGAAATTGAAGGTCTGCCCACCAACGGAATACGAAAGTTTCATCTTCTGGTTCGGTTGAGCGCAGGCGGCGGCATTGGAGGGTAATGGTAAACATTTCTTGGTTCGCTAGACTGAATGCACGTTCTAATATCGTGGTACTAGAAGGCATAACTATTACGCCCTCAACGCCCGAAACGGCAGGATGAGGAGCATCCCAGCGAGAAAGCCGGCAATGTGCGCCATCCAGGCGACGCCGGGGCCTTCCCCTGATACCGCCATTCCGTTGGCCACCTGAATGACCATCCACAATCCGAGCAGAATGATCGCGGGAATGCGGATGACGGTGATCAAAAATCCTAAAAATATCAGCGTCTTGATTCTGGCATACGGAAACAGCACCAGATAAGCGCCGAGAATCCCGGAAACCGCGCCGCTGGCCCCCACCATGGGGATTTGCGAGTTGGTGTCGGTGGCGATATGGCCGAACGCCGCCAGGGTGCCGCATACCAGATAAAACAGGATAAAGCGGAATTTTCCCAGCACGTCCTCGATATTGTTGCCGAAAATCCAGAGATAAAGCATATTCCCGCCCAGGTGCCAGAATCCGGCATGCAGAAACATGGAGGAATAGATATTGGGATAGGCGGCAAATGGGGCGTGGGTGAGTTCGTAAGGCACCAGCCCATACTGCACGAAAACAGCGTCCGGTTGAATCGGCAGGCTGAAACTGTAGAAAAATACGAGAACATTCGCGCCGATGAATAGAAGCGTCACGAGCGGGAAATTGCGGTGTGGATTGTCGTCGCCGATGGGGATCATGAGG
>JAJDBE010000260.1 GCA_029261515.1 Nitrospinaceae bacterium
GGACACCCCTGTGTAAAAAGAAGGCCAGATCGCACCGACATAAAGTCCGGTCGGATTTTCCGTAGTGCCCCACATGGCCGTCTCGAACAAGGATTTGAAAGTGGGAAGCTGGCCTTCACCAGCCCACTTCTGGATCAAGTCCTTATCTGCCGCATCCACACCGATAAAAAGTACTTTTTCGGATTGCTTCATAATTTGACCTCAAAAATTAAATGATGTCTGCAAAAAGAGGAACTATAAATTTGTCCAAACCTTCATGGCGCCTGCGGCGATTAAGATCCAACGCCGGCCCTCGCAACATGGGAGGCTCAATGAGAAAATTTTCCCGCCTTTTTCTCTTCTTAAATGAGGGAAACAAATGGCCGTCCCTCGGCCTGCGGCAAATCCACACCCAGAAGCGAAGCAATGGTCGGCGCAAAATCTAAAATGGCAACAGATTGCCCAATCGGGCCCGATTTAAATGAAGGTCCCGTGGCGAAGAAAATCCCTTCCGGCCTGTGGTCTCCCGAGCGGCATTTGATGTACTCACCGCGGATCAACCCGGTCTTCGGCGAGTGAACATTGCCAATCGATTTGTTCGTATTCCATTCCACCAGCAGGTCTGGAAGATCGTCCAGGCATTCCCCCTGATAAAGATCGGCCGTCCGCAGCACCCGTTTGATTAAGGGTTCTCCGCTTTCAACGTTGGTAAAACTCATCAAGTCCTGGATGAGCGCCTGGCAAAAATCATCGTATTCGGAACCTGGGTGGACCTGCCCGTTTGACTCACGGCCCACCAGATTGACGCGAACCGCGCCCACCGCATCTCCGTTGCGCACTTCAAAACATTTCCGGTTTTTGAAGCGGTCGCGTTTTTCTCTTGCCTTCGCCTGGGTCCAGGTGTCCTTGAATTTCCGCAACAACCGCCGGACCCCAACCCCTGCAGGAAGCCCACTTCTGATCCACTGGAGCGCATTCAGAACCAGCGGATACTTTTTCTCCTCTCTGGGATTGTCCAGCGCCTTAAAGATGGCATCGAGAAAACCTTCATCGGTTGATGGGTCGATGCCGGGCGGCGGCTTTTGGCTCCCGGCGTTATTATGATTTTCAAGCGCCTGAAGCATCCTGTCGAGTTGAAAGCTGCCATTGTAATGGGGACCCATTCCAAGACTGGATACAATCATGACGTCGGTGTCTGGCCCCGCTTGTTGCAACAGTTCGCCAATGGCCTTATCCAGGGCAATATACACCTCCTTGATTGGATTCCCCACCTTCGCCGCGTCTTCCGCGTTGTATCTAGGATGGCCGGGATCGTGAAGATGCCAGCACTGGTGGCCGGCACAGTGGCCTTCACTGAAAACCGTCAGGAATAAATCCCACTCTCCTTTTGCCAAAAAATATTGGGAAACTTCCGTTTTCTTCTCGAGACGGCGAAGCAACACATCCCGAAATTCAGCCAGCCGGTCGGGAATATACTCGGACCGGTCGCACTTGCCAAGAGTATCCTTGCCAAATAAGTTTTCAACCTCTTTGGCAAGGGAAGGGGGCCAGGTGCGAAATCCTTCCTGTTTAGGATCGTGCACCCCCCAGTCCACAAGATGAATTCCATTGAGGTCTGGCGATGGAAAGGTTTTGGGAACGTCGATGACCGCGACTTTTTTATGCGCCCGGCTGAGCTCATTCCAAAAGGGTTCTTTCTTGAGAAAGTCTGGTAAAACGCGAACCCTTTCATAGGACTCCAGATCCGGGCGATGATAATTATAAAAACCGTGGCTGGCCGGAGAAACACCTGTGTAAAATGTCGGCCAAATGGAATTGACATAGAGGCCGATGGGGCTTTGCGTCGTTCCCCAGGCGGCATTTTCCAATAAGGATTTGAAGGTGGGAAGCACCCCTGCACCGGCCCATTGTTGAACCAAATCCTTGTCCACCGAGTCCAACCCGATAACCAGCAGTTGGGTGAGCTTTGGCACATTTGTCCCCTGAAAAGTGTCGGATTGAGATACTGACCTGATCCAAAATATAGTGGCTAAAGTGATTCCATAGCAACTTAATGTTTTTTTGTTACGGAATCATCGTTGAAATAACACGTTTTGGTTAATTGGACGCAGTCCGGCATTGCCTGGGAAAAAGCTTTGTCCTGCTATTGGAGAACGTCAGGCAAAGGCAAATGGGATGGGTAAAGCCTGAATATTAAAGCGTTATAACTCCAATGAAAGAGCGGATGCTCTGTTGCCTATTCAATAGGAAGGCAATAATTGGGTTCACCTTAAAGCCATTATAGTGTAGCTTAAGGGAACTCAAATCATTGAAATCAAGTGTGGAGATCACAGTATGGCCGCGGAAATAAAAAGACGGTTTTCCCTGGACTCAGCCCAGGTGGACCCGCGTTTGCAAAACCGGATCATGTCCGCCGATGGCGATGACGAGCTGGGGGCATGGGATGGGGAAAATATCGAAGACCTCGTCAAGGAGCTGAACCGGATTGAAGAAACAACCGATCCCAACTATTCCGGTTTGCCGCACAATAAGAACATTCCGGAAGACCTGCGCAATCAGGTGGAAAAAGATTTGCCGATCTGGGCTTGCGATAAAAACGGCAACTGCCTGGTGGGAGAGCATGCGGACAAGATCCGGAGCGTCG
>JAJDBE010000261.1 GCA_029261515.1 Nitrospinaceae bacterium
GGGTCGCCCGAATGGTCATGCTGGGTCTTAAAATGATGGGGGACGTGCCCTTCCGCACCGTGTACATCCACGCGCTGATCCGCGACGCGGAAGGCCTCAAGATGAGCAAGACCAAAGGCAACGTGATCGATCCCCTGGTCATGATGAAAAAATACGGCACCGATGCCCTGCGTTTCACTCTGGCGGCGTTCGCGGCACAGGGGCGCGACATCAAGCTGGCGGAGGAACGCATCGAAGGCTACCGCAACTTCTGTAACAAGCTATGGAATGCCTCGCGGTTTGTTTTCATGAACCTGGAAGACTATAAGGGTTCCTGCGAACTCGATAAGAATTTGCCGCATTCACCAGCGGACCGGTGGATCTTAAGCCGTTGCAACGCCGCCTGCCGGGATGTGAACCGGGCGCTGGAAGACTTTAAGTTTAATGATGCCGCATCGGCGGTGTACAAGTTTGTCTGGAACGAATACTGCGACTGGTATATCGAGCTTTCCAAATCGTCGCTCATGCAACCGGGACCGCAAAAACAGGCGGCGCAAAATGTTCTGGTGCATGTGCTGGAAACCTGTCTCAAACTGTTGCATCCTTTCATGCCGTTCATCACTGAGGAAATCTGGCAAAAACTCCCTGCCGAGGGCAAAAGCATCATGATGGCCCCGTTTCCCAAATACGAAGCGGCAAAAGAGGATCAGGAAATGGAACAGGAAATAGGCCTGATAATGGATGTCATCACCAGTGTGCGCAATATCCGGGGAGAGATGAACCTCAATCCAGGGCTAAAATTCACCCTTCTGGTCAAGACAGGCGATGCCGCAAAATGCGATGTGATCGAAAATCGTGCCAGTTATATCAAAGACTTGGCGAGGGTCGACGGATTGACGGTCGGGAATTCGGTGGTGAAACCGAAAATCGCGGCCTCTTCGGTACTGGATGGAATGGACATCATCGTGCCGCTCGAAGGGGTGATGGATTTTGCCGAAGAAAGAGCGCGGATCGAAAAAGAGTTGAAAAAAATCGAAAAAGACATCATATTTTTAGATAAGAAATTATCCAACCAGAATTTTGTCAAAAACGCGCCTCCCGAGATTATCGAAAAAGATACACAAAGAAAGTTGAACCTTTCTCTAAAACAAGAGAAACTAAAGGTACACCTTGAAACCATAGAACAGGCAATCTCCTGAAAGTTTGTGAAAACTTTAACAGGATTCCACAGCCGCGTTCGCATAAAAATCGGATATGGAAGCTAACGTAGAACTCGCTACGCGAGAGGAAATTCAAGAGAATTCCAAATGGGATCTTTCCGGCCTGTACACTGCCGATGCCGCTTGGCAGAGAGAATTTAAGGAACTGGAAGAGGAAGCCAAAGGCTATGCCAAGTATCAGGGCACATTGGGAACTTCCACCGCGACACTCAAAGCCTGCCTGGAATTTGATCTGAACGTTTCGCGCAAGCTGGAGAAGTTGTACGTCTATGCCCATCTGCGCAATGACGAGGACAAGACCAACGCCGAGCATCAGGGAAATTTTGAAAAGATCGTCCGCTCGGCAACGCGAATTTCCCAGGCCAGAAGTTTTATTCAGTCCGAGTTGATGTCCATCCCCGAAAGCCGGATTCAGCAGTTCCTTCAGGATAAGGAACTGGAGTTTTACCGCTATCATCTTGAGCGCATCCTACGGTTTAGAAAGCACACGTTGTCAGAAAAAGAAGAGGCGCTTCTGGCGTCTTCCGGGGAAATGGCGCGGGCGGCACGAGAAGGCTTCGATATGCTCGACAACGCCGATCTGAAGCTGGGTGTCGTCAAGGATGAGAACGGGCAGGAAGTCACCATCACCCATGGTAACTTTCAGAGCCTGCTGCAAAATTACGACCGGCGGGTACGGCAGGAAGCGTTTGCAGCGCATTATTCAGCATACGAGGCGCATCAATACACCTACGCCTCGCTGCTTGCCAGCAGTATCAAAAAAGATATGTTTTACGCGCGGGCAAAAGGCTATCCCTCGGTACGAGAGCAGGCGTTGTTTGAAGAAAATATCCCGGTGGCGGTGTATGACAATCTGATTGCGGCGGTGCATAAAAAACTTCCCGCTCTGTACAAGTATTTTGATATTAGAAAACGCCTGCTGGAACTGGACGCACTGCATGTGTACGACACCAGTGTGCCGCTGGTCAAAGACATGCGCTGGCACTTGAGTTATGACGAAGCGGCTTTGAAAATCACCGAAGCCTTGCAACCTCTGGGAACCGATTATACGGGCACTGTTAAAAAGGGCTTGCTGGAAGAGCGGTGGGTGGACCGTTATGAAAGCAAAGGCAAGCGTAGCGGCGCTTATTCCTCCGGGTGTTATGATTCGAATCCTTTTATCCTGATGAATTACCGTGAAGACAACATCAACAGTCTTTACACCCTGGCGCACGAAGCCGGGCATTCGATGCACACGTACTATTCGCGAACCAACCAGCCCTATCTGTACGCGGACTACACGATATTCGTCGCCGAGGTCGCATCGACGTTTAACGAAGCGCTGATGACCCGGTATTTGCTGGGGCAGGACATCGACCACAATATGAAAATTTACCTGCTCTGCCGGGAGATCGACAACTTCCGTGGCACCCTGTACCGCCAGACCATGTTCGCGGAGTTTGAGCATCTCATCTATCAGGCGGCAGAAAACGATGAGCCTTTAACGGTAGAATCTTTCAAGAGTATCTACAGTGGACTGCTGAAACTGTATTTTGGCGAAGGCGTGGTTCTGGACGACTGCCTGCCTCTGGAATGTTTTCGTATTCCACATTTTTATTTCAGTTTTTACGTTTACAAATACGCGACGGGAATCTCCGCCGCGTATGCGCTTGCCGACAGGGTGTCTCACGGGGGAAAACAGGAACTGGACGATTATCTCAACTTTCTAAAATCCGGCGGGTCCAAATACCCCATCGAATTGTTAAAAGGCGCCGGAGTCGATATGACCTCTCCTGAACCGGTAGACACCGCCCTGGGGAAATTTTCCGAACTGGTGGATCAGTTGGAATCGCTGACCGCTTAAAACGGTTTTACATCAGCAAATAGAACCATTGGCTCTCTTAAATTAACTTTGTTATTTCCACGACTGCAGATCCAGTGAATTAAAACCCGTAAATAAAGGATTCTCATTTTGAAGAAAACAGACCACTCCCGCCGTCCGCCTAGAAAGTCGGGGGGAGCTTCGGGTGGAACCTCAAACAAATTTTCTAAATCCTCTTCATCGTCTCCTCAGCGGCGCCAACGGACGAATTCGAGGGCAAGCAATGCCAAGGCCGTAGAGCAATGGATGACGGCGCCCTCGCAAACGCTGACATCTCACATTCCCATCATAAATAAGAGAAAGGCGGATCAATCGCCCAAAAAGTCCGTAAGCAAGAATGGGGCGGGAAAATTTTCATCAAAAGGCAACGGTAAAGGCAGGCCGGACCGCGATCGGTCGCGGCAGAATGGATTGTCCAATGGCGGCGGGCAGAAGAATTCGTTTCCCGGGAAATCCAATAGAAGGAATGAAACACGTACCGATCAGGGGTCCCGCAGTTCGAGCCAACCGGTTCAGGAAAAAAGAGACAATGAAACCCGGAAGATTGGCGGCTTGGAAGCGTTTGATCTGTTTTGCGCGTATCACTTGGGTATTGGTCCCAACAAGCAATACAAGCCCGCCAATATTCATGAAGTCGCGCGGCGTTTCGGTTCCGATACAGGCACCGTCAAGCAGGCGTTAAAGGAATATAATATGGACCCGGAGTCGTTGTTGGACCGGGATTTTGACATGGCCCTGGCTCAGCTGGACATCCAGGTGGCGCCTGAGGGGGTGGACCGGACGGAATTGGCCCGATCCATCTATGAAGAGTATCTGGAAGCGCCCTATAAGAAAAGAGACTGGAAAAAAATTCTGGAAGAAGACCGCAAAGAAAACCGCAAAATTTTTGGCGACTGATACCCCTCGTTTCATTGCGGTCGGGGCGATTGTTTTTTAATTCTCGCCCCGTTTGAATTTTAAGCCTTCCCTGACGATGCGGTCCTGAATTTTCAGTGCCTGCCCATTATGGCATTTCAACTCATTCATCAAAATAGAAAACGCGAATCGTTCTCCGTCCAGAGATTGAAAATATCCTGAAAGAGCGCTCACCGAATTCAACGTCCCCGTTTTCACCCGGGCTTTCTGGGATTCCTCGATGCCGTTCATCCGCTGTTTGACGTTTCCGTCTACTCCCATAACCCCCAATGCCGAGATGAACTCAGGGAAAATACTCAAATCCTCACGCACGACGTCTAAAACCTTAACGATCTGATGCGGCGTCAGCCGGTTCTGCCTTGACAGGCCGGAGCCATCGACGATGGTGTATTTGTCTTTCGAGAAACCGAGCGACTGCAAGTAATCATTGAGGATTCGCAGACCCTTTTCGGTGGTGCCGGGAGGGCCGAACTTTTCCGCCGCCAGGGTTTTCAGGATTTGCTCCGCGACAAAGTTGTTGCTGAATTTGTTCAAGCCGCGCAGAGCCAGCGCCAGGGGTTCCGACTTGTGGTTGATCAGGAGTTTCGCTCCTTTCGGCACGGTTCCAGAAAACGATTCTCCGATCACCTCGACGCCTGCCTGGCCCAGGTATTCCTTGAACACGCTCAGCGCATAATTGGTGGGATCGGTGATATTGACAAAATACCGGGCGCGGGGGCGGCTGCGTGAAATCCCACCCATGATGGTGATTTCGTCGTAGGCGCCGCGGTCCACCCGGTTTACGATCAGTTGACCTCTTTTACCGCGCTTTAGTGTGCGCGCTTGATTGGCTATTCGAAGGTATTGGGTTTCCGGTTCCAGGATCACGCGGGGTTTGTCGCCGGAATTATTTCCTGGTGAGACATAAACCGTCACCGTGTTGAAATTGAAGGAGAGCGCTCCCAAAGGCGCGTTGTAGGCTTCGGAGCCTCCGGTTTTTTTCCAGGTTTTAACGCGGGAAACCGGATCGAAAAAAGTATCATCGGCGATAATATTGCCGACAATTTTGCGAATGGGCAGGTTTTGCAGTTCGTTCACCAGCAGCCACATTTGTTCCGTGACCAGTTTGGGATCGCCGTACCCTTTAATGTAGAGATCCCCGTAAAGCGTGTTTCCTTCCAGTTTCCCGGTGGTATAAAGCCGCGTGGAAAAGCGGTAATTCGGCCCCAGGGATTTAAGAGACGCTGCGGTTGTGATCAGCTTTAAGTTGGAGGCGGGAATGAACAGCTGGTTTTTGCGCACTTCATAGATCGTCTCCATTCTATCGAGAGAGTAAATTTCGATGCCGAAGTTCTGCTTTTTCAGACAGGAATTCGCAACCACTTTGTCGATGGCCGTGCGAAATCGAGAAATCTGATCTTCTGCGGGTTCCGCCTGTTGCGAAAAGGTAGGAAAAAGAAATGCGGCGACTATGGAAACAGCAAAAAGGTATTTGGGGGAAATTTTAAAACCTTTCATGAAAGAAATGGTCCATTTAATTTTTCTTCTATTTAGTATAAATGAGTTTGTCCTGTGGATGAACTGTTTTCGGGAGTTGTCTGCTTAAAAACGTCGGTTCGAGCAAAAATGTTATACTATTTTCTTTTTCGGGAGGAGGGCTGGCATGATTAATTTTCAGTATATAAAATATGGAGTTTTCATCGCCATGATCGCGATTTTGTTTGGCGGGTCGCTTGGGCTTTCCTTCGGTTGTTGCGAGGACGATGTCAAGGGGGCTCTCAAGGCAAAAGCGGATGCGGTTGCCATGGCAAAGTACGAAGGCAAGCAGGATAAAATGGACAAGGTCGTCGGAAAGGCGTGGGTGTATCTCAAGCGGGCGCATCTGCATTCCCAGACCATGGGCGTGATCGCCATCGCACTTTCATTGTTGATTGCCTGGCTCAACTTCCATCCGAAGATACAAGTGGGGGTTTCCCTGCTCAGTGGGTTTGGCAGCCTCGGCTATGGCGTGTTCTGGTTGGGGGCGGCCGCTCTTGCCCCCGGAATGGGTTCGACGCATGACGCCAAAGAAGCGGTGGGTTTGATAGCCCAGGCTTCGGGAGGATCGTTTTTTGTCGCTTGCATTATGGTGTTTGCGGCTCTTTACTACCGCATTTTTATTCAGATGGACCGGTCTTCAGAGGCCAGTTCCTGATCCATTATTCAATCTTACTGGGATTTTTCTTTTATGAATTATGATTTGGTGGGTATCGGCAATGCACTGGTGGATATTGAAGTGCAGGTGGAAGACGCCTTCATTGAGAAACATTCCCTGACCAAGGGAGGAATGCAGTTGTTCACTGCCGAGGAACAGCAACGCATTCTAAATGATCTTTCCGGCAAGCCGACCAAAATTTGTTCTGGTGGGTCGGCGGCAAATACCGTTCACGGCGCCAGCGTTCTTGGCAGCAGCGCCTATTACCTGGGCCGGGTGGCGGATGACAATTACGGCCAGCATTATTCCAAGGACATGAAAGTGTGCGGCGTCGGTTTCCCCGGTCCCGGCGCTGAATCCAACGGCACCGGCACCTGCGTCGTGCTGATCACTCCCGATACGGAGCGAACCATGCTCACGCATTTGGGTGTCTCTTCTTCTTTGCACTCGGACAATGTGGATGAAACCATCGTCCGCAACGCCAGGGTAGCGTATATCGAAGGTTATATGTGGACGGGGGATGAGACTCGCGATGCGGCTTTGAAAATGGCGGAAATCGCCAAAATGGACAAGATCCCTGTTGCGTTTACCTTGAGCGACGCATTTGTGGTCAACAGCTTCAAGGAAGGGCTGGTGGACTTCATTCGCTGGAACGTGAACATTCTGTTTTGCAACGAAGTCGAAGCGCTGGCCATGACGGATACCGACGATGTCGAATCCGCGTTCGAGATTCTCCGGGGCATGGCCGACACGGTATTCATGACTTTAGGCTCGAAGGGGGCCTGGGTGGGCAACAACGTGCTCAAAACCAAGGAGTCGATCGGCGTGTTCCCCATCACTCCTGTGGATACCACGGGGGCGGGGGATTTGTATGCGGCGGGCGCCCTGCACGGAATGATCAACGATTACAGCCTGAAGGAATCGGGCATCCTCGGTTCCTATTGCGCGGCGCAGGTGGTGACTCACTTAGGGGCGCGCATGCCGGTCCACTCGCACACCGATGAGAAAAAAATCCTCGCCGAATATGAAAAAATCGAAAATAATGGTGGATAAAAGAGGCAAAGGAGGGATATCGCCTTGGCTCAAGTCAAGGCGCGACCTGGGTGCGGTGAAACCCGGTCCAGACATCGCAGTGACCACGCGTGAACGCCTCGACCCCCATCAGCCGTTGCTTCCAGTCTTTCTTTAAAATCCGGTAACACTCCTCCGCCACCGCCTCGTAATACTCGCCGAACAGCCGCTCGATATCTTTAGTTTGGGAGCGGGCTTTCACATCCAGGAAGGAAACCTTTTTCAGCGCTTCTTTGTTGGCCCGTTTGGAAGCGTAATAGTATTTTAGAACCTCCTGCATTTCCTGCTTGTTCCCGGTGCGGTGCAGGTGTCCGGCGACGTACACGTCGAAATCCAGTTTCAGGGCGGCTTCGATTCCCCGTATCTGATGGTAGATGTCGATGGTGGAAAAATTCTTGAATGGGACCGCTTTGGGAGTGGCGACATCCACATACATCAGTATCTTTTGCTTTGGCAGGTGGATCATGATGTTGCCCTTGCCATGACCCTCGCCGGGATAGATCAGGTCGATTTGGATGCCGCCGAGATTCAGGCTGTAATTTTTCCCGAAACTGATTTGCGGGGCAGGGCGTTTGGGGTCTTTGTATAATTCCAAAAGGTTGCGGGTTTCCTGATGCGCGATGATCTGAGCGCCTTTAGCAAACAGGTGCGCATCACCAATATGGTCGAGGTGCGGATGGGAATAGATCATGAACCGGACCGGCTGGCTCGTCACTTCTAGGATGGCTTTTTTTAACAGTTCGCCCTTGCCCTGAATCGGGTCGATCACCACCACGCCCTCTGAGGACGCAATGAACAGGGTGTTATAAGCGCCGGTGGAGAAGAAATAGACGCCGGAAGCCAGCGGTTTTAGCAGATACCCCTTGTCCCCCAGCGGCGGCAGGGCTTCGAAATATCCGTCGGGGACAAAGGAAGCGTTGGCCTCCTCTACCTCTTTGTTTGCAGGAGATTTCGGAGAACTTTCCTTGACCTGCAATTGGGCGCATCCAAGGAACAGGAGGAAACTTGCCAGGCACATGACACCACCGGCCAACCTCAGAGAGGTTTTAATCCAGAAGAAAATTTTTTTCATCAAAAGGTTCTCTATTTGAGAAACGGAGTTTCTTGTGATCCAATGTTAACGTTATACTTTTTTTAAAGATTTTGGTAAACTGCTTTTCGCCAATCCTGTGAGTATGTCTAACCTTAGCTATTCATTCAACCACCTTGAAAACTTTAGAAACTGCCAAGAGCAAGGAGGAAAAAATATGAAACGATCTTTGTCTTACCTGTCGTCCATCCTGATATTCGCATTTGCGATCGGGTGTGGATCTGTGGGGAAAAACTTCGACAGCGACAAGGTTCAGAACATCCAGAACAACGTGACCACGCAGTCGGAAGTTCTGGACTGGTTCGGCGTGCCATTTAAGGAAGGCACGGAGAACGAACACACCATGTGGACCTACCAGTTCGACAAGTACAGTGTGTTCAGCGAAGCCAAGTCCAAAGACCTGGTGATTCTGTTTGATGAAAGCAACATCGTCAAAGCCTATCGTTTTACGTCCAGCCTCGACGAATAGCAGCGGGTCCCGCCCCCAGGGAAACTGGACCTGAAATGAATGAAACGAATTGCGCTCATCGAATACGATTTCGACGGCACCCTGGTCGACACCCAGGATGACATTAGCATCTCTGTCAACCTCGCGCTAAAAGAACTGAACGTCCGGCAACTGGACACCGAGGTCATTAAAACCTGCGTCGGGCGCGGCGTGGCCACCCTGATGACCCGCGCCTTAAACGGCACGGGATTCAGCGACATCGACCACGCGGTGCAAGTATTCCGCAGGCATTACGCCGAGCATCTGATGGACCACACCCGGTTTTACCCCAACTGCCGGGAAACGATCGAGCATTTTTCCGATCGCAAGCAGGCTATTCTGTCCAACAAGCCCGAAGACTTCGTGCGCAAGATTCTGGAAAACCTCAACTGTCTTGATCCCTTCCCATCCATTATCGGCGGCGACACGTTTAAAACCCGCAAGCCCGATCCCGAAGGCCTGAATCATCTGCTCGCCCAGTACCGGCTTTCCCCCGATAAAGTGGTGATGGTCGGCGACAGCGCCCTCGACATCGAAACCGGAAAAAGCGCCGGGGTGCTCACTTGTGCCGTGACGTTCGGGTTCGGCGACCGGGAAGCCCTCCTCTCGCAACAGCCCGACTGGGTCATCGACGATATATCCGAACTGAAAGAACTCATACGTTGACCGCAATACCAAAAATTAAGGGAACGGAAAATGATAAATAAGACTTTTGATAAGATTGAAAAGTCAGATATTGATGCCCTTATTGAAAGCGAGATTCCTGAAGGGAAAACCATCGAGTATAAAGAATCCTTACCGGGTGGTAGAGAAAAGGACAAAAAGGAATTTCTTGCAGATGTGTCTTCCTTTGCTAATGCCGCTGGAGGGGACCTTTTATACGGGATAAAAGAAAAAAGGGAGGCAAATGGGCAATCTACGGGAATCCCAGAAGAAGCCAAGGGTTTGCAAGGCATAGTTGAAGACCAAGAAATATTGAGGTTAGAAGAGATTATTCGGGAAGGGATTGAACTTAGAATTCCAGGAATCCAAACAAGAGCCATCACAGGCTTTGCCGATGGCCCCGTTATTCTTTTACGCATTCCAAAAAGCTGGGCTTCTCCGCATATGGTCACCTTTCAAAGGTGGTCACGGTTTTATTCTCGAACCAGCAACGGAAAATACCAATTGGATGTATCAGAAATCCGGTCCGCCTTTGCCCTTTCAGAAAGTATCGGTGAAAAAATTCGCCAATTTCGGGATGAACGGATTGCGAAAATTATTTCTGGAGATACTCCAATTCCATTATCTGATGATCCAAAAGTAATTTTACATTTGGTTCCAATTGCGAGTCTTGAATCCATAAACAAAATTGATATTAAAGGCTCATTTGAAAAACTGCGGGGAATAAGTCCTATTTATTCTGGTGGATGGAATTCTAGATTTAATTTCGATGGGGTATTAAATTATTCGGAAAATCCTCCTCACAATCAAAATTCATACTTTCAATATTTTCGGAATGGGACTATTGAAGCAGTTTCTTCCTGTCTCATCAGAAATGACCGAAAGGGAATTCCTAACATAACCTTTGAAGAAAAAATAATAGAAGCTTTGAAAATATATATACAATTGGAAAAATTAATGGACCTGCCTCCACCCTTTGTTTTATTTTTAAGTTTGACGGGGATTAAGGGATTTTATATGGCGGTGAGTACTTCGAAATATCCTTTTAACAATCCTCAGTATATAGAAAAAAATGACCTTTTTTTACCTGATATTCTAATAGATGAGGTTGATAGCGATGCCTCCCAAATCCTTCAGCCAATCTTTGATATAGTTTGGCAAAGTTTCGGTTGGGAACAAAGTATCAACTATGATGAAAGCGGAAATTGGATAGGCAAGTGACTTTTGCAAATTTTTAGATGGTTGTCTATTTCTCCTTCACTAGCTCCTCTCCTTAGGGTTTTATTTTTTTCCTGCCCACGGGGTGGGCGGCTTGACTTTGCCTTCAGCGCAATCTAAAATCGTCCGACCGGATGAATCCTCAAGATATTAAAAAAATTTACCTTATCGCGATCTGCGGCACGGGCATGGCCTCTCTCGCCGGACTCTTAAAAGAGGCGGGCTACGATGTCACGGGTTCGGACAGCAATATCTACCCTCCCATGAGCACGTTGCTTGCGGACTTGGCCATTCCTGTCAAACCGGGCTACAAGCGCGAAAACATCACGGACGATATCGATCTCGTTATCGTCGGCAACGCGGTGTCCAAAACCAACGAGGAAGTGCAGGCGGTTCTGGAGAATGGGCTTGCCTACACGTCTTTTCCCGATGCGGTGGCGCGGTTTTTCCTGGAGGGGCGGAAATCCCTCGTGGTCACGGGGACGCACGGGAAAACCACCACGACTTCGATTTTAAGCTGGGTCCTGCATGCCTGCGGCAAAGAACCAGGATTCATGGTCGGTGGCTGGCTGAAAAACTTCGATCTCAATTACCGGGTTCCCAAAGGCGATTATTTCGTCAGCGAGGGGGACGAATACGACACCGCGTTTTTCGACAAAGGGCCTAAGTTTCTGCATTACCGTCCTTTCGGGGCTATTCTTACGGGCATCGAGTTTGACCATGCCGATATTTACGACGATCTCGACCATTTCAAATCGTCCTTCCGGAAATTTGTCGAAATTATCGACCCGAACGGCTTTTTGCTGGTAAGATTCGGGGACGACCATATACAGGATGTTCTGGGCCGGGTGGCTTGCCCGGTGGAAACCTACGGGTTGACCCCCGGTGCGGACTGGTTCGGCGACGGCTACCAGTTTGAAGACGGTTGCGGTTGTTTTACGCTGCGCCACAAGGGCACGGCAATGGGCGAGGTGAGGTTGCCGATGGTCGGGCGGCATAACGGCGAAAACGCCATCGCGGTGGCGGCGGTTGCCATTAAGTTGGGAATTCCGGCGGCGGACGTTTGCAAGGCGTTTTCCGGGTTCCGCGGCATCAAGCGGCGGCAGGAAGTGGTCGGTGAAAAAAACGGCGTTACGGTGATGGATGATTTCGCGCATCACCCAACGGCGATTGCGCTCACCATCGAAGCGGTGAAAGAAGCGTATCCCGATGGACGGGTTTTTGCGGTGTTCGAGCCGCGTTCGGCCACGTCACGCCGCAATGTGTTTCAGGACACGTTTCCGCCGAGTTTTCTCGCGGCGGATGAGGTGATTATTGCCAGGCTGTTTTCGCCGGATAAGATTCCGCCGGACGAACGGCTGGACCCGGACCGGGTGGCGAAAGACATCGAGCGGCAGGGCGGACGGGCGCATTACATCGCGGAAGTGGAAGACATTGTGGCATTCATCGCCCAAAACAGCCGGCCAAAAGATGTGGTGCTTATCATGTCTTCCGGCGGGTTTTACGGAATTCATCAGAAACTGCTGGACCGTTTGTAACGTGGAAAGATAAGTGAACGCGACCAACCCAACTCAGAATGTAGAGACCGACCGGCGGGTGCGCACCTACGGTCAGCTCAAGCTGGAACTGATCCAGCGCGGGTTGTTCGTGCCGCAGGAAATCCTGGCGGACCCGGATGTGGCAAGCGGCGTGTGTCCCGGCGCTCCGGGAGAGGAAGTGGCCCTGACCCTGGCAGAAAACTTCATCGTCAAAGCCGTTCTCAAGGCGGACGCGGAAGGACGCATGCGCTTGAAACTGGAAAACGGTGCGTTGCTTCTGGATGCCGGTGACGGTGATGAAGAAGTGGGCATCATTCCACTGCCGGCGTTTCTCAAAAACCTGATGCAGAAACGGACCCCGTTGTCGGAAAATATCTGTCTCGATGGTTATTGTCTCAACATTTTTCTGCGCGCCATCGACAAAGGGAAAAAACTCAGTCTTTCGCAGGACAGCATCCTTTCCATTGCGCAGTCGGCGTTTGAGGAGGGTGCGGCGGATCTCGTTCAACTCAACATGGATTATTGCGACGACAAGGACCGGGGCTTTCAACTATTGTCGCCAGTGGTGGAGGCGATCAAGAAAAAATTCAAAACGTTTGTAGCACTTAAAGGCTTTCCACCGCAGGAGAAACGTACCATCGACCTGATGTACGCGGCGGGGTTCGACCTGTTGGACTTTCCCCTGGCGGGCTTTGCCGGAGTTGATCCGGCGGGGGACATCGTTTCCTCAGCTCAGGTGCAGGAGTCGCTGGAATACGCGGTGGGGATTTTCCCGCAGGGGACGGTGTGGACGGAACTGGTGCTGGGGCCGGAGCCGTTGGATATCATCAAGAAAAAGATCGATCACTTGACGAGCCGAGGAGTCACTCCTCTTTTGAAATTGATGCCGACCAGCATGCACACCGTCAAGGATTACTGGCGCGTTAAAGAGGTGGCCCGGCATCTGGGCGAAGCGGCCCAGCGCGACAAACTGCCGCTAAAATGGCTGTATCCCAACTGCCGCTCTTTGAGTCCGCTGGATGTGCAATATTTCACGGATGATCCCAAATCCGCCCAACTCTCCGCCAAGCCCGTTTACCGTTCCCGCTTGGGCAAAAAAGCCTCCGAAGGGTTCGCCGCCCTGCGCCGCAAACTCCGCATCAAAGACGTCAGCGATTCTTACGAATCGGCAGGGTTGTAAGTCTTTCATCAGACCTCGAATGACCGGAATCTACCCAAAGCGGACATACACTTTAGTCAAAGTTATGGATAAAAATTAAATATGAAACATCAGATGTCAAATGTTGATCGTGAATTTAAGGCTCAATTTGAGACCTGTGTATTACCACCTTCAGAATTTAATCATAGAGCCCATTTAAGATTAGCCTATGTTTATTTGATTGAGAATGATGATGACATGGCGTGTCAGTTAATGCGTGATTCTTTGATCCGTTTTCTAAATCACAATGGCGTAGATATATCTAAGTTTCATGAAACTATGACGCAAGCATGGGTCTTAGCAGTTAGACATTTTATGGAAAATGATTCAGGGGCGGACTCAGCAAACACATTTATAGACAATAATCCTAAAATGCTCGACAAAAATATCATGATGACGCACTACTCAGCAGAACTGCTATTCTCAGATAAAGCGCGTGAACAGTTTGTTACACCAAACCTTGATCCTATTCCAAGGTACGAACACTAAATTCTACAAATGTCCGCTTTTGGCCGAATGCAGATTTGTCTTTTAACGGCTTAAAGCGGACCTTGGGCAGCTGTCACCGCCGACGTCATAAACGGTTGGGCAACAAAAAAGCATGGACTCTTTTGCTGAGCTTGGCTATTTCGGCCTTTTTGTGGCGGCGTTTTTAGCGGCGACCATTTTACCGTTAAGCTCGGAAGTGGTTTTAAGCACTTTGTTGTTAAACGGGTTGTCGCCTATAGCATTAGTTATTTCCGCAACCATTGGAAATGTGTTGGGATCTCTTACCAATTATGCCTTGGGCTATTGGGCTAGTCTGGAGGTCATAAAAAAGTGGCTCAAGATTTCTGAAGAGGAGTTTGTTCGAGCCGAGCGGCGTTTTGTGAAATACGGATTGTTCTCACTATGCTTTGCCTGGGTGCCTATAATTGGCGATCCAATAACCCTTGTAGCCGGCATTTTGCGCATTCGTTTATTGTGGTTTGTTGTATTGGTGACCGCAGGCAAACTGATGCGATATATCGTCGTCAGCTATTTGACAATGCAAGTATATTGATAATTTAAGCAGTTAATCGCCTGTTTTTCCTGTAAGTTTCTGATTGTAGCAGCGACATAATCGAGGGTCACATTTGTATATGTTGATATGTCGATATTCCTTTGCTAGGCTGAATGCATGGACGCGATCAATAAAACTACGGTGAAGGTTCCTGAAGTGCCGTTGACCCGGCTGGAGACGTTGTGGATGCAGGTGGGTGGCACGTTGTGCAACCTGCAATGCACGCATTGTTTCATCAGTTGCGGTCCGCAAAACTATAATCATGAGATGATGACGCTCGCCCAGGTGCGGGAATATCTTGAAGAATCCAAAGGTCTTGGGGTGAAGGATTATTACATCACCGGCGGTGAAGTGTTCATCAACCCGGAAATTTTTGAGATTCTGGAAGCTATCCTCGAATACGGTCCCTTGGATGCTCTGACCAACGGCACCCTGATCACGAAGGAAAAAGCCCAAAGGCTAAAGGAAATCCAGTCGCGTTCGGCGCATCGGTTGCAGTTCCGCGTCAGCATGGAAAGTTTTGACGAAGAGGAAAACAACAAAATCCGCGGCAAAGACACTTACCGCAAAGCGGTGGAAGGCATTCGCCATCTCTCTGAAGCGGGGTTGTCGCCTATTTTGACGATCACGCGCAACTGGGATGAGGCAAACGACGCCGAGATGGAAAAAAAGTTCCTCGATTTTTTGAAGGCCAACGATGTGCCGGAGCCGCGCATCAAGGTTCTGCCCGGTTTTCTTCTCGGACGGCTGGCGGAGAACATCCGCAATTATGATGAAGACGAGCACGTGACCGAAAAATGTTTTGAATCCTACGACATCACCAACCTGCAATGCGCCACCTCCCGCATGGCAACGGGAAAAGGCGTTTACGTCTGCCCGATTCTGGTGGAGCACGATGAAGCCCGAATGGGAACTACCATCAAAGACACCCTGCATTCGTTTCCTCTGGCGCATTCCGCCTGCTACACCTGCCGCGTCACCGGCATGACCTGCAAATCCTGACTCGCTCCGCGAGAGGGGAATGGGTCGCACTTTGTCAATCCAAAAAGTCTATTGGGCATAAGACGGGATTATTCTATCCCTACCGGGCGTGGCCCGGCGCTCCGCGAGAAGGGACAGGTCATCACTTTTTTGACCAAACAGAGTGGTTGTGCCCTTGACGATGGATGGCATTCTTAATAAAACCTGAGATTTCCCGTTATCTCCTTAGAAGTTTTGACAAGGTTTGCGGTTGAGTCGGTTATAGTAAGCGTGCTAGCATGGGCTGAAATTTGATCCTTGTAAATCCTATCGTTACAGCGGATGGTGAAACTGATTCCGCGCCGCAACGTTATCTTTTCAATTCCAAAAGGAATGGCTTATGGCCTTGATGCATTCCACGATGGTGCCGCTCGGAACGTTGGCATCAGATTTTAAACTCCCCGGAGTCGATGGCAGGAACTACACTCTTAACAGCTTTAAGGACAAGAAGGCGCTGGTCATTATTTTCATGTGCAATCATTGTCCTTATGTGAAGGCGGTACTCCCGCGTTTGGTCGCTCTGCAGAACGAGATGGCAGATCAAGGCGTTCAGTTGGTGGGCATCAACCCCAATGACGCGGAGCGCTATCCCGATGATTCTTTCGACAGCATGAAAAAAATCGCCGAGGAAAAAAAGATTCCGTTTCCCTATCTTTTCGATGCGACTCAGGCCACCGCAAAAACCTACGATGCCGTTTGCACTCCCGACATCTATGTGTATGGTGAGGCGCGGACGTTGCTGTACCGGGGGCGCATTGATGATAATTGGCAGCATCCGGAGCAAGTGACAACGCGGGATTTGCAACGCGCTCTCGAAAATATTCTTGCAGGACAGCCGGTGGGCGAAGAACAAATTCCATCGATGGGCTGTTCCATCAAATGGAAACCAAATTGAGACGACATTCATGAATTCGACAAAAAAGTGGTTGTTCATTCTTGTAGGTGTGGTGGTCATCGGCGCCATGTTCGCCGACAAAATTCTTGCTTTCTACATCGACTGGCTGTGGTTTGAAAACCTGGGGTTTGGGTCGGTGCTTTGGACCACCATCGGCGCCCAGTTTGGCTTGGGTTTGCTGGTGGCGATTTTATTTTTCCTGCTCACATTTTTCTTCCTGCGGGTCACCTACAACCGGACGTCCCATCTTCCGGTGTTGCTTTCCGACCAGATGAAGCGAGAGCTTCCATTTCTGGATCTGATGGCATCGAATTTAAAACCCTTGATCCTTCTGGGGCCGCTGGTCATTGCGGCGATGACCGGACTTGTGATGTCGCAGAAATGGGACACGCTGCTCAAATTTTTTAACGCCGTTTCTTTTGACAGCGCCGACCCGATTTTTGGCAGGGATTATTCCTTTTATCTTTTCATTCTTCCTTTGTGGGTTTTGATCAAGTCCCTGCTCTGGGAGGCTCTGGTGGTGATCGCCATCGGCGTGGGGCTGATCTATTTTTTCAAGCGCTTTGTGTATCTCAGTCCGGCGGGTGTCACGGTTCTTCCTGAAGCCAGGCGCACGCTCATGCTGCTTGCGGGGTTTTTCTTTATTCTCCTGGCGAACGACTTTTACTTGCAACGGTTCGATCTTTTGACCAATGGAAACGGCGTGGTTGCCGGTATCAGCTTTGCCGACGACTACGGACGCCTGCCTTTGCTCAACCTCATGGCGGGGGTGGCTCTTCTGGGAGCGGTCATCAGTTTTCTCAGCATTTTTAAGGGCGGAATGAAGAAAGTGATGCTTACCGCCGCCGGACTTGGCATCCTTTATGTTGCCGGAAACGTTTACCCCACGATTTTGAAACGCTTCGTGGTTGATCCTAACGAGTTGATCAAAGAGACTCCCTATATAGAGCACACGATCGCCGGGACTCTGATGGCCTACGGTCTGGATCAAACGGAAATCCAGGTGCTGACAGGGTCGGCATCGCTCACAGCGGAAAACATCAATAACAATGCCGTCACCATAGAGAACATCCGCCTCTGGGATCAGGAACCGCTTCTCGACACGCTGGGGCAGATTCAGGAAATCCGCACCTACTATCAATTCAAATCGGTGGACAATGACCGCTACCGGATCAACGGCACCTACCAGCAGACGCTGTTATCGCCACGGGAACTGGATTCGCGCAGTCTTCCCAACCGGACGTGGATCAACGAACACCTCACGTTCACGCACGGGTATGGAGTGTCTTTGAGCCCGGTGAACAGGGTGACGCCGGAAGGGCTTCCCGTTTTGTTGATTAAAGACATCCCGCCCCGTTCCAGCGTCGATTTGAAAATCGACCAACCCGAAATCTATTTTGGCGAATTGTCCAACGATTATGTGTTTGTCAATACGGGCACAAAGGAGTTCGATTATCCCGAGGGTGCGAAAAACGTCTATAAAAACTACGAAGGCAAAGGTGGATTTACCGTCGGGTCTTTCATTCGCAAGGCCCTGCTTGCGGCCCGGTTCAAGACATTGAAAATCCTCTTTTCAGAGGACATTGAAAATGACAGCCGGGTGTTGATGTATCGCAATATCACCGAACGTGTGCAAAATGTAGCGCCGTTTCTCAAGCTGGACAGCGATCCTTATATGGTCATATCCGAGGGACGTCTGGTGTGGATGTATGACGCCTATACCGTGAGCGATCAATTCCCCTATTCAGAATCAATTCCCCTTGGCAATTATGTGCGGAATTCCGTCAAGATCGTGATCGACGCTTATGAAGGGGCGATGCATTTTTATATTGCCGATCCCAAAGACCCGATCATTTTGACCTACAGCCGCATCTTCCCGGAGTTATTCAAGGATCTTGCGGAAATGCCGGAGGATCTCAGAAATCATATCCGCTACCCTTCGGACTTGTTCCGCATTCAAACGTTCATTTATGCCACCTATCACATGAAGACGCCGCAGGTGTTCTACAACAAGGAAGACCAGTGGGAGATACCCAAGATCGACGACAAATTCATACAGCCGTATTACACCATCATGAAACTGCCTTCCTCCGAAGCACAGGAGGAGTATATACTCATGATTCCTTTCACGCCGCGGGGGAAGAGCAATCTCTCTGCCTGGATGGTGGCCCGCAGCGACGGCGAACACTATGGCAAGCTTGGGGTGTACACGTTTCCCAAGCAGAAATTGATTTATGGACCCAATCAGATTGTGGCCCGGATCAATCAGGAAGCGGAAATTTCCCGGCAGATTTCCCTTTGGGATCAACGCGGGTCCAGTGTTATTCAGGGCAACCTGCTGGTGATTCCGATTGAGGAGTCGCTGATCTATGTGCGTCCGCTGTACCTCAAAGCCGATGCGGGAAAAATTCCGGAGCTAAAGCGCGTCATCGTCGGCTATGAAGACAACATCGCGATGGAGCGCACGCTTGAGGAAGCGTTACAAAAAATATTTGGCGGAATGATGAGACGGTCCGAGCAAAAAATGCAAGAGCAGATGGCTGAGGAATCTCCACAGCTTCAGCAAAGGTTTGAATCCGACGGCGACAAAATTGTTCTCAGCCAATCGGATTATCAGCGGATAAGAAAATATTTCGACCGCATGGTGCAATCGCAAACCCTTTTGGATCAGTCGGTGACGGATTATAAAAAAGATTTGGAAGCTTTAGGCGAGGCGCTGGGAAAAGCGGAAGTGGGGAAGGAAAAAGTTCCTGAGGCTTTGCCGAAAGAATAATTCAGAAATCGGGACGTTACTGCTGCCCCGACATGAACAGGCTTAGCTGTTGCAAGTCGGCTTCGCTGTCCTCAACGGGGACAGGATAGTTGCCGTCAAAGCAGGCGGTGCAAAAATGCTCCTTGTTGTCTTTGAAAACCGATAGCATTTTTTCCACACTGATGTATTGAATCGAGTCGGCCTGAAGGAAATCATTAATTTCCTTTAGGGTTTGTTTTGAAGCGATCAATTCATTTTTAGTTGGCGTGTCGATTCCATAAAAACAGGAAAAACGGATCGGCGGCGAACTGATTCTTATATGGACTTCTTTGGCTCCGGCGTCGCGCAGCATTTTGACGATCTTGCGGCTGGTGGTGCCGCGCACGATGGAATCGTCAATGACCGCGACCCTTTTCCCTTCAAGCACCGGTTTGACGGCATTCAATTTTATTTTGACCCCGAAATGACGAATTTGCGACTGCGGCTCGATGAAGGTCCGCCCCACATAATGGTTGCGGATCAGCCCCATTTCATACGGGAGGCCGGACTCCTCAGCATACCCCATCGCTGAAATCACGCCGGAGTCGGGAACCGGAACCACGAGATCGGCATCCGCGGGCCATTCCTGGGCCAGGGCGCGGCCCATGGCTTTGCGCACTTCATAAACCGGCTCATTGAACAGAAAACTGTCGGGCCGTGAAAAGTAAATATGCTCAAAGACGCATTGCTGTGGTTTTGTTTTTGGAAATGGGAAAAACGATTTCAGTCCGTCTTTATTGATGAGAAGCAACTCTCCCGGTTCGATCTCACGGATATACGTGGCTTCGATCAGATCAAACACACAGGATTCTGACGCTATCACATAAGCCGAATCAAGTTTGCCGAGACAAAGAGGACGGAACCCCTGCGGGTCGCGGGCGGCGATCATTTCATCTTCCGTCATCAATGCCAGAGAGTAGGCGCCTTTTACCTGTCCCAGGGCCGAAGCGGCGCGGTCGATGAAACTGTTTTCCTTCGCCTGCGCCATCAGGTGAACGATCACTTCGCTGTCATTGGTCGATTGAAAGATGGAGCCGGATTCTCCCAGTTCCTTGCGGATTTTGAGAGCATTGACCAGATTGCCGTTATGGGCAAGGGCCAGCGATCCTTCAGAGTAATTGATAAGACAAGGCTGTGCGTTGGCTAGCGCGCTGTCTCCTGCAGTGGAATAGCGGTTGTGCCCGATGGCAATTTTACCCGGAAGTTTCTTGAGACGCTCGTTGTTGAAAATATCCGCGACCAGACCCATCCCGATTTCATGATGCAGTTTTCCCCTATCGCTGGAAACGATTCCGGCGCTTTCCTGCCCCCGGTGTTGCAACGCATAGAGGCCCAGGTAAACCAGATTGGCGGCTTCGGCGTGACCGTAGACTCCCATGACGCCACATTCTTCATGCAGTTTGTCGAGCATAATCTCCTATCCGGTTTTTCCAGATCCGTTGCAATTCGTGAATTTCCTGATGAATAAATTCTTTGTCATTAACGTTGACGGTGAAGTGGTCACCCCCGGTTTTGCCGATCACTGTAAAATCGACGTCTTTTTTCTGCGCCGCGGTTTCAATAGACTTTCTTTGTTCTTCTGAAAAGGAAATGAGAATGCGGGATTGTGATTCCCCGAACAATAACGCATCTTTCCTGAGAGTGGACTTGAGATGCAAAACCGCGCCGACCGGGTCTTCCGGTCCGGTGAAACAGGATTCGGCTGCCGCAACGCCCAGGCCGCCTTCGGAACAATCGTGGGCGGAACGAATTAAATTGCCGTGAATCAGTTCCAGGCATAGCTCCTGTACTGATTTTTCCTGTTTTTTGTCGAGAACAGGTGGTTTTCCTTCACATTTTCCCGTCACCAGCTTGAGGTACTCACTGCCGCCGACTTCTTCCAGAGTCATTCCCAGAAGCCCGATCCGATCACCAGAATTTTTGAACCACTGGGTGCAATGATTTTTCAAATCCTCCATCAGTCCCACAACCGCAACCGTGGGTGTTGGATAGATCGAAACCCCTTTAGTTTCATTATAAAGACTGACATTGCCGCTGACTACAGGAATATCGAAAAATCGGCAGGCTTCGCCGATTCCCTGCACGGCCTGCTCGAACTGCCACATAATCTCCGGTTTTTCCGGGTTGCCGAAATTGAGGCAATTGGTGAGCCCGATTGGAGTCGCGCCGGAACAGACGACATTCCGGGAGCACTCGGCCACGGCAATCTCCGCTCCCAGAAACGGATCGAGATGGCAATAGCGGCTGTTGCAATCTACTGAAAGGGCGACGGCTTTTTGCGTATTTTTGATGCGCATCACCGCGGCGTCGGACCCCGGCAAAACCAGCGTGTTGAGACGCACCATATGGTCGTATTGTTCGTAGACCCATTCCTTGCTGG
>JAJDBE010000262.1 GCA_029261515.1 Nitrospinaceae bacterium
CATCAATCCCGCCGAGGTCGATTTTTCCAATGTGACCCCGGAATTTATTCTCTCTATTTTTTCTTCGATGTTTAAAATCGCCGTGAAAATTGCGGCGCCGATTATGGCGATCTTATTTTTTCTGGCCGTCGGCCTTGGGCTGGTGGCGAGAACGGTTCCGCAGATGAATGTTTTCATCGTGGGCTTTCCTTTGCAGATCGGCGTGGGGTTGATCATGATCGCTTTGGCCATGCCGTTTTTCAGTCTCATTTTGCAAAATCAAATCTCCCGATTGCCCGCGCAACTGGCGACTTTGATGGGAACGTTTTAACAGACTTCCCTTAATATAGGAAACAGATGGCTGAAGAAAACAAAGACCAAAAAACAGAAGACGCGTCCACGAAGCGCGTCACCGACGCTGAGGAAAAGGGGAACTTTGCCCACAGCCGGGAGATGACCTCCGCGTTTATTCTGATGGCATCGCTCATTGCTTTTTTCATGGTCGGGCAGCAGGGGCCTTTGAAGATGATGGTCACCTGGCGGGGACTCATTTCAGAATCCTACGCCTTGCAGTTGACGACCGAAGAGCTTTACCGGGTTTTGTTGATTGTCATGAAAAGCACGTTGCTGATATTAAGCCCGATTTTGCTGACGATCATGTTTGCCGGGATCATTTCCAATCTGATTCAAACCGGAGGACTCAAGTTTTCCTCGCATCCGTTGATTCCAAAATTTAATAAATTGAATCCTCTTAAAGGGTTCGGAAGAATCTTTTCCAAAAACTCCCTGAATGAGCTTTTTAAATCCATTTTTAAAATCACTGTGGTTTCCATTATTTCCTATCAGACGATTAAAGGGCATTGGAACGAGATTCCTCCTCTTATGGGGTTTGATGTGGGCCAGATCATGATTTTCCTGGGGAAGGTTGCCCTTGAAATCATTTTCCAGGTTTTGCTGGTCATGATTTTACTTTCTACCATCGATTATGCCTTTCAAAAATACACCTATCTTGAAAACCTGAAGATGAGCAAGCAGGAGGTCAAGGATGAGCGGAAGGAGACGGAGGGTAATCCGCAGATCAAACAGCGGATTCGCCAGGTGCAGATGGAAATGATGCGAAGAAGAATGATGAGCGAGGTGCCGCACGCGGATGTGGTGGTGACCAACCCGACGCATCTGGCTGTGGCCATCAAATACGACGCGGAAAAGTTTTCAGCGCCGCTGGTGGTGGCCAAGGGCGCGGGGAACATTGCCGAGAAAATCCGCGCCATTGCCGAGGAAAACAGCGTTCCCATTGTGGAAGACAAGCCTCTGGCCCGGGTTCTCCACAAAACCGTGGAAGTCGGACAGTTGATCCCGGCCAGCCTTTATAAAGCGGTCGCGGAAATCCTGGCTTACGTGTACCGGCTGAAAGGCAAGGCTCCGTTGTAGAGGCAGGCGGAGTATTAAACCGGAATGGTTAAACGAAATTTAAATATAAGAAAATAACTTATGGCACAGGCAAAGGCATTAGGCATTTTAAGCGAAAGACCGCAGGAGTTTACGGTTGCGGTAGGGGTGATCATTATCTTGATGGTGATGGTCATGCCCATTCCCACCTTTTTTCTCGACATCCTGCTTTCGTTCAGCCTCACGTTTTCCATTATCATTTTGCTGGTTTCAATCTTCATGCTGGCGCCTTTGGAGTTCTCCGTTTTTCCATCGCTCCTTTTGATCGTGACGCTGTTGCGTCTGGCGTTGAACGTCGCCTCGACCCGCATCATTTTATTGCACGGAAGCGAAGGTCCCGACGCGGCAGGGCAGGTGATCGCGTCTTTTGGTTCTTTCGTCGTCGGCGGCAACTATGTCGTCGGCACCGTTATTTTCATCATTCTGGTGATGATCAATTTTATCGTCATCACCAAGGGTTCGGTGCGTACTTCTGAAGTGGCGGCCCGGTTCACCCTGGATGCGATTCCCGGCAAACAGATGAGTATCGATGCCGATCTCAATGCCGGTATCATCACCGAGCAGGATGCCCGATTGCGCCGCCAGACCCTGGAGCGGGAGGCGGATTTTTATGGTTCGATGGACGGTGCCATCCGCTTTGTGCGCGGGGATGCCATTGCGGGAATCCTCATCACCCTCATCAATATTATTGGCGGCTTTGGCATTGGCGTGTTCCAGAAGTCACTGGCGGTGGCCGAAGCGGCTGAAGTGTACACGCTGCTCACCATTGGTGATGGACTGGTTTCGCAGATGC
The DNA here is from genome assembly GCA_029261515.1 of Nitrospinaceae bacterium. GTDB lineage: Bacteria > Nitrospinota > Nitrospinia > Nitrospinales > VA-1 > JAJDBE01. The sequence goes on from JAJDBE010000262.1 coordinate 2,222, forward strand.
CGGCGCTTGTGGTGTCCACCGCCGCCGGTTTGGTGGTGACCCGCGCGGTTTCAGATAAAAACCTTCCCAATGAATTACTGAGCCAGCTGCTCAATCAACCTTACGCCTTTGTGATCGCATCCATTTGCCTGTTTTTCTTTGGCATGATTCCCGGCTTGCCCCACTTCCCGTTTTTTCTCCTGGGGACCATTGCCGGAGCCATTGCCTATACACGGTTCAATGAAATCAAAGTCAAGGAAGTCCAGGACGTCAAGAAACGGGAAGATGAGGCGAAGGCGCCTCTGCCTGAACGGGTGGAGTCTATTCTGCCTCTCGACGTTATGGAACTGGAAGTCGGCTACGAGCTGATTCCCCTCGTCGATGCCGACCGCCACGGCGAGCTTTTGGAGCGCATCAAATCCATCCGCAGGCAGTTTGCGCTGGAAATGGGATTCATCGTGCCGCCGCTTCATATCCGCGACAACCTGCAGTTGAAATCGAGCGACTATGCCATCGTCATCAAGGGAGTGGAGGTGGCGCGTGGATCGGCGATGATGGGACGCCTGTTAGCCATGAACCCCGGGAATACGGAAAAGGAAATCGACGGCATCGCGACGATGGAGCCGACTTTTGGATTGCCGGCGGTGTGGATTCCCGTCAGCGCCAAACAGGAAGCGCAGATGGCCGGCTACACCGTGGTCGATCCGGCAACGGTGATCACCACGCACATCAAGGAGACCATCAAACGCCACGCGCATGAATTATTAGGCAGGCAGGAGGCGCAGGCGCTGCTGGATAAATTCAAGGAATCCAACCCGAAAGTGGTGGAAGAACTCATTCCCAACCTGTTGTCCCTCGGAAAAGTGCAGAAGGTTTTACAAAATCTGTTGAAAGAACAGATTTCCATTCGCGATTTGAGAAGTATTCTCGAACAGTTGGCGGACTTTGCGCCGGCCACGCAGGATGCGGATATTTTGACGGAATACGTGCGGCAGGCACTGGCCCGGCCCATCACCAAGCAATACCAGTCTGCCGACGGCACCTTGTCAGTGATGACTCTGGACCGGGGAGTGGAAGACATTATTGAAGGATCGATTCAACGGACGGAAACCGCCTCGTTTCTGGCGCTGGAACCGAGCCTGGCGGAAAAACTGTTGGCGCGTTTGAAAGATACGATGGAAACATTGGCCCCGAGGCTGGAGACTTCTCCCATATTGCTGGCTTCGCCTTCGATTCGTCTGCATCTGCGCCGGTTCACCGAGCGGTTTTTGCCGGACCTGGTGATTTTGTCGCACAGCGAAGTGATTCCATCGGTCAGTATTAAAACCCTGAAAGTGGTGAGTTTGAATGCGAATTAGGCGATTTCTGGCAAAAAACTACACGCAAGCCCTGACCAAAGTGAAGCAGGAACTGGGTGAGGACGCTTTGGTACTGAGCACCCGGACCTTGAACGCCGCAACCGGATCGGATGGACTCAATGCAGCGCCGATGGTCGAAATCACGGCGGCGGTTGAACATCCGGGGCAGGGCGAAAAACCGGGACAGACTGCTTTTATGGAAAGTGAGAGACCTGTGCACTTGCGGGAAGACGAACTTGACTTGAAATCCTTGATATTCACTCTGCTGACGCGAACCGAGCGGGCGCAATCGCTGGGGCTGAAACGGCACCAACTGGGAATTTATTCGCGGCTGGTCGACAATGGAGTGAACGAACGGCTGGTCTCCAAACTCATCGAGAAAGCCAGCGCTGAAACTGCGGAAACGAATTCCGACTCCGATGCAGAGCACCGGAAAATCACCGAACTGATGCAGCGGGCGTTGCTTTGCAAGGGCGGCATTCAGCTTAATGGCAAGCGCACGAAAAAGGTGGCGTTGGTCGGGCCGACGGGAGCCGGAAAAACCACCACCATTGCCAAGCTGGCGGCGGATTTTGCGTTGCGGCAGAAGAAAAAGGTGGCCCTGGTGACGTTGGACACTTACCGGATGGGAGCCATCGATCAGCTTAAGGTCTATGGCGAAATCATGCGGATTCCCGTCGAGACCGCATCCAACCGCAAAGAGTTGCAAAATATTGTACGCAAACATTCAGATAAGGATCTCCTTTTGATCGATACGATGGGGAAAAGCCCGAAGGACGATTCCTATTGCGGTCAGCTCAAGGTCATGTTCAAGGACTTGGGGGAAGTGGAGACGCAACTGGTCTTGAGCGTGACGGCTCAGGAAAATATTCTGCAAGCGTCTTTCAAACAATTTTCCTCGCTGGGCATTGACCGGTTGTTGTTCACGAAACTCGATGAAGGCATGAGTTTTGGTTCGCTGTTTAATTTTTGTTTACGCACGCGGATTCCACTTTCCTATTTTACAGTCGGGCAACGGGTTCCGGAAGACATCGAAGTGGCCGAAAAAGAAAAGGTAATAAGATTGATTTTTAATTGAAATCAAGATAGATTAAGGAGCGAAATTTGAGTTCAAGTGACCAAGCATCCACTTTAAGAAAGATCGTAAATCAAAACATGAATGATTCAGCTCTCAGGGTGTTGGCCGTGAGCAGCGGTAAAGGAGGGGTTGGAAAAACTAACGTTGTCGCTAATCTATCTTACGCTCTCTCCAAGCGGGGGAAAAGGGTTCTGGTCGTCGATGCGGACCTTGGGTTGAACAACATCGACATCCTGCTCGGCCTGACCCCGAAATATCACATCGGCCACGTTCTGTCTGGAGAAAAAAGTGTCGAAGAGATCATCGTCAAAGGTCCGGCGGATATTTCGCTTTTACCGGCAGGGGATGGGTTGCAGGAGTTGACTCAGCTGGAAAGCGAAAAAAAAGTATTCCTCATGGATGAGCTGGACAGGGTCAGCCGGAAATACGACTTCCTTATCTTTGACACCGGCGCCGGGATATCCGCCAACGTCACCTATTTTTGCAGTGCCGCTCATGAAATCATACTGATTGCCACCACCGAACCCACCTCTCTAACCGATGTTTACGCCTTAATCAAAGTGTTATACCTCAAACACGCGCAAAAACACTTCCGCATGATCATCAACTCAGTGGATTCCGAGAGGGAGGCGCATGGCGTGTTTCGCAATCTTTCCGCGGTGACCGACAAGTTTTTGAGAAACATCTCTGTCGAATACCTCGGTTATATATTGTCCGACCCCAATGTTGCCAAAGCCGTTCGGCAGCAAAAAGCAGTTCTTGAACTCTACCCGTATTCCAAGGTCAGTCAGTGCATCAACGCATTGTCCGATAAAATAATGAGGGAAAAAAGGCTGGAATCCGGGGAGGGGGACCAGCCTTTCTTTTGGAGAAGTGCATTTCAAATTCAATGACAAAGACCCAAATAAATAAGGTGGCGGTGTCATTTTCCATACTGGCTTTTGCGATCCTTGTCTTTGGCAGTGTGTTCACCGGCTCCCGTTTTTCCACAGCTCTGATTCGCGGCGTCGAAGCGGCTCTGGTTTTTGGGGTTTTTGCCTGGGCGATCAGTTCTTTATTGTTCAGTGAGAAAGAGCAATCCGCCGATGAGCCGCCAATTGAGGAAGACAAAGGCGCTCAATTGGACGAAACGGTTTGAACGTTCCAAGTAATGTGAGAATCCTCCCATGACCGAAAAATCGCAGGTAATATCCAAGGGACGGGTGGCGGAAAAGCCGAAGCTCGGTCAGGAGATCGAAATTTCTCCTGCAAACCGGGACGCCGTCATTAAAGAGTACGGGCCGATGATTAAATATGTCGCCAATCGTATTGCAATGCGCCTGCCTCCTCATATCGAAGTCGATGACCTGATCAGCGTGGGGGTATTGGGTTTGATTGACGCCATTCAAAAATACGATCCTTCCCGGGGCGCCAAATTCAAAACGTATGCGGAGTTCCGCGTTCGGGGCGCGATTCTCGACGAACTTCGGTCCATGGACTGGGTTCCCCGGTCGGTGCGTCAGAAAGCGGCTTCCATGGAGGTGGTGGTGCAAAAACTGCAAAGCCAACTGGGACGACCCCCGGAGGACGATGAAGTCGCCGCCGAAATGGGTCTGGATATGGATGAGTTTTTTCACGCTCTCAACGAGACCCGGAGCATGCCTGTGTTGAGTCTTGAAGATTTAGGGATCGCCAAGGATTCCGGTGAACAGCAGAGCCTGCTGGATTGCCTTGCGGGAAAAGGGGATTCCGATCCGCAGACTCAATTGCGGCTCACTGAGCTCAAGGATATCATTGCCAAGGCGATCGACCAGCTGCCTGAAAAAGAGCGGTTGATGATTTCCCTTTATTACTACGAAGAACTCACGATGCGAGAGATCGGCGAGGTGCTGAGCATTACCGAATCCCGCGTGTCCCAGATTCACTCCAAAGCCGTCTTTCGCCTGCGCACCAAACTGAAATCTCTGATTGCCGAAGAATTGTAGAAGTTTCCTACTTTCCGGTAATTCACCCGTCTGATTTTCCCTCGTATAGTGAAGGAGACCGATTGATGTTTCCCAATTTAAAACTGAATTTTTCCTATCCGGATGTTGCGCAACTGATTTTACGCGTCATTGTGGGAGTCGTGTTCGTTTTTCACGGAGCGCAAAAACTGTTCGGGGCGTTTGGCGGGCCGGGAATCAAGGGATTCACCGGTTATTTAACTTCCCTGAATATTCCCTTTCCGGAAATCAACGCTTATATGGCGGCGGGGTCGGAATTTTTTTGCGGGCTGGCGTTGATTCTTGGTTTGTGGGCGCGGTGGGCGGTCTTGCCGTTGATGGTCACGATGATCGTGGCGATTGTCACCGTTCACGGTCCCAACGGATTTAGCATAAGCAATAAGGGCTACGAATACAATCTGGTGTTGATGGCCGCACTAGCCGCGATCTTCCTTAAAAGGCCGGATAAGTGGAGTCTTAAAGAATAGATTGAGAAGGGAAATCCGGAGAAATTCTAAAATTTCATTTCGAGGTCATGAAATAAGAAAACAGGATTTGGTGGGACAGGCTTTTCAGCCTGTCTCAATATGTTTGCACACAGGCTGGAAAGCCTGTGCTACCGGGTTGGGGCAATCCAGTTAAAACTCTACAATTGGTATTTTTTTAGGTCTCTGCAATAAATTTTTTCTCCTTTTTCTTCCGGCGGGCGGGTTTTCCACCGGCGATGCGCCCACATCCAGGCTTCGGGATGCTCCCGGATCGCCGACTCCAGAATAGTTTGAAACTGTTGCGTCCAGTTTAAAATATCCTCTTCCTTGTTTTCCGTTTTTACCAGTTTGAGTTCCGGCTTCACCTCGATGCTATAAGTCCCGTCTGCATTGGGATGCGGAAAAACCGGCAATACGGGCGTGTCCATCCGGTGGCTCAATAACGCGACCGAACGGGGGGTCGCGGCCTTGACGCCGAAAAAATCGACGAAAATGCTATTCAGCGCCGTATTCTGATCCATCATCACCCCGACGCACGAATTGTTTTTCAAGGCGCGAACGATCTTGAGGGGCGATTCCTCGCGGTAAAATACATCGTTCCCCGAACAGGTGCGCAGTTTCCGGGCCGCTTGTTCGAGATACGGGTTGTCCAGCCGCCGGACAATGGAAATGAGGTGCATGACGCCCTTATAGCCATTGTAAACGCCCATGGCCTCCCAGTTGCCATAATGGGCGATGAGAATGAAGGCGCCTTTGTTTTTTCGTAAGCACTGTTTTAAGTGGTCCAGCCCCTTTGGTTCTTCTTTAAATAATTCATGCACCCGCCTTTTAGTGTCGTGCTGAAGCCACAGACATTGCAGTGCGGAAATGGCCATCTGCCTGAACGAGTTGCGGACGATCTCTTTTTTCTCCGCAGGGGATTTGGAGTCAGCAAATGCGATATTCAGGTTGGTCAACGCCACCTGGTTTCTTTTTCCGGCAAGCCGGTAAATCAGATCGCCCAGTTTTATGCCGAGTCGATGCACCGTTTTGGCCGAAAGAGGGCGCACGAGGATTAGCAGAAAAAGAAAAATACCGTATTCCAAAAGATGCTGGAATTTTTTCAGTGTTTTTCTTTTTTTCTTCATGGCTTCCGGTGTTCTGTTTACTTTTCTGCAATGGCCTGGGCAACGGCAAAGTTCTTATCGTGGGAAATCGAGATATGGATGACTTTGATCTTTAACTGGTCAAAGAGCTCTTTGCCTTTACCGTGCATGCGGATGAGGGGTTTTCCCGACGCTTCGCGAAATACTTCGATATCCTTAAATGTGATTCCCCGATCCATTCCAGTTCCCAGACACTTCATCACCGCTTCCTTGGCGGCAAACCGGGCGGCAAAATGAATTCCAGGTTCGGCTTTATTCTGGCAATAGTCGATCTCGCCGGGGGTGAAAATCTTTGCCTCGAACCGGGGTGAATGGTTTGCCAGCGATTTCTTGATCCGCGCAATTTCTACGATGTCGATTCCGGTTCCGAATATCATGGGTGTGTCTCTATGGTGGTCGGGCTGATGCGGTCAGGGAACCGAGATACAGGGCATTTCGATCACGGCTTCAATTTCTTCCTTGGACACCGCGCCTTCACGCACGATGAGGGGTGGCGAAAGCGTGACATCGAGAACGGTGGACTCTTTTCCACCAGGAGCCGGACCGCCGTCGACAATCAAATCGACACGGGATCCAAGTGCGGTTTCGACTTCTTCCGCAGTGGCGGCATTTTCACCGCCGCTGATGTTGGCGCTGGTTGCGGTGACGGGGTATCCGATCTCCGCGAGAAGATTGCGGGTGAATGCGTTTCCCGGCAACCGAATCCCGATTTTACCTGTACTGGCGGTCAATTGTGGCAGTAAATGCGGACGCGAAGTAAACAACAGAGTGACAGGACCCGGCCACAGTTTTTTGATGATGGCCTGAGCGGCAGGAGAGGTTTCGAGCGCCAGATTCTCCACCTGATGCAGCGAGGACACCAGCAGGAGAAGCGGTTTGTCCTCGGACCGCTCCTTGATTTCATAGATTCGGTTCACGGCCCGGTTGTTGAAGGCATTCGCTCCCAGGCCGTAAAACGTATCGGTTGGAAAGGCGATGATGCCTCCAAGGTTCAGGATGCGTTTGATTTTTACGATCTGGGTCCGGAACCGGACTGGGTCATTCTGATCAATCTTTATTATTTCTGCCATGCGCAGTCTGGATCTTTCGGCTTTTGATCTCCACCTCTTTGGCTTGGTACTTTTTATATTGCAGAAGTTTGGAGTGAAGTTTTTTATCCTGAAGGGCGAGAATTTGAACGGCTAACAAACCCGCATTCTTTGCGCCGGATTTTCCGATGCCCATCGTGGCGACTGAAACGCCTCCCGGCATTTGTGCTGTGGACATCAATGCGTCCAGGCCCTGGAGCGGGCTGGAGTCGATGGGCACTCCGATAATGGGAAGAGTGCTCTCAGCCGCCAGCACCCCAGCCAGATGCGCCGCTCCGCCGGCGCCGGCGATCAGGATTTTGACGCCTTTTTTTTCCGCACTTTTAACGTATTTTCGGGTGCGCTCCGGCGAGCGGTGGGCCGAAGTCACCAGTATTTCATGTTCAACATCAAATTGTTTTAATATCTTGCTGGATTCTTCCATGATCGTGAAGTCTGAATCGCTTCCCATGAGGATGCCGACAATTGGTTTAGTCAATGTGTGGTTTCTCCCTGGATTGATGATTGATCCTTACCCAATGGTGGGGGTTAACGGACTATATAACAAGTTTTTTCGAGAGGATCAAGGCAGGACTCATAGAGGTATGCCATAAGGGCATTTTTCCCCGGCTGGAATAGGGGATAATCCTTCTGTAAAGTAATCAGTTCAAGGTTTTGGCCTGGATGCCGATACACAACAGGAGAAAACATGCTGGGCCGGGAGAGCCATAAGACTTTCAAATTAAAGCGGGAAACGGGTTTCCCAGGATTCAACCTATGCCTTAAATATGATAAGCTAATTCTTATCAATAAACTAGACTCAGTGTCATGCTGTGGAATTCGGGGAGAATTCATGAAAGCTTTAAAAATACTGTTGATTGAGGACGACTCCGACGACCGGATCATTTTGAAAGAAATGCTGGAGAAATCGGATCTGGAAGTGGACCTGGACGAGGTGGACTCCTCTTCGTTAGGATTGGAAAAATTAGGTTCGAATTCTTATGATTGCGTCCTCGTGGACTACATCATCCCGCGAATGAGCGGTCTTGAGGTCATTAAAACCACTAGAAAAACCGGCG
>JAJDBE010000263.1 GCA_029261515.1 Nitrospinaceae bacterium
TGGGTAAAATCCCCACATGGAAATACGTTTGAACTCCTGAAACCGGGTGTGCGTAAGGAAGCCAAGGAACGGGTGAAGCTGGACCCCGAAAAAGATTACACCAGCACGCCGCTCTGTCTGCGCTGTCATACGACGGGATACCGGCAAAAAGGCGGATTCAAGCCAGCCGGCAGCAAAAATAAAAAGGGTAAAGACATTAGCTCCGCCATTGATCCAGAAGAACCGAATAAGGAGCAGGTGGGCTGCGAGATGTGTCACTCTGTTGCGGGTGGGTCTCAGATGCGCGTGGTCATGAAGAATACCAAGGGCGATTTCACCAAAGCCGAAACGGAGAAATACGGACAGCGATGGGATTATGCCAATGTCTGCACGCGGTGTCATACGCATCCGAAAACACCGTTTCAGCCTAAGGTTCACGACAAATACAAATTCAATTTTGAAGAGCGAAAGTTAAAGGTCCATGACAAGGACAAGTATTGGAACGAAGACAATCAAGACCAGAAGCTGGAAAAACTGAAAGACCGGAAAAAAGAAGTGTCGGTCTCCGAGAAGACGCCTCTGGTCATTGAGGACTTTGCGGTCAGGAAAGGCAAACTGTTGTTTAAAAGCAAATCCATGCCTTACAATAAAAAAACAAAGTCTTATAATTACAAGAAGTGATTTCGATTCCCTAGAAAGCTAGACTTACCCATCCATAAGAGGCCAAAAATCAAGTTATTTGGTTTTTGGCCTCTGCAATTCAGTCAGTCACTCGATTTTCGTGTCATCCAATCGTTACAGTTTTTTAACTAAATCTTAGCGTTTTCCTGTCATCCTGCTTCCACACATGCGAAAGTTGAAGGCCCAATCCCGTTGCGGACGGGCGTTTTTATCCATTCAAAATAATCACGATACTTGTTGAGGTCGGAAATGAGTCAAGGGAAGTTCTATAAAAAAATTGTTTGCATCGGCGCAGGGTATGTGGGCGGTCCGACCATGACGGTAATCGCCAACAAATGCCCGGATTACAAAGTCACGGTCGTCGACATTTCCCAGCCGCGGATTGATGCCTGGAATTCAGATAATCTTCCTATCTTTGAACCCGGGTTGAAGGACCGGGTCGAAAGATCGAGAGGCAAAAACCTGTTCTTTTCTACAGAGGTCGATAAAGAAATTGATGAAGCGGATATTATTTTTGTTTCGGTGAACACCCCGACCAAGACCTTTGGAGAAGGAGCCGGCAAGGCGGCGGATTTACAATTTGTCGAAAAAACTGCCCGGCGGATCAAAGAAATTTCCCGTTCTAATAAAATCGTAATAGAAAAAAGCACCCTTCCTGTACGCAGTGCGGAAACATTGGAAAAAATTCTTCACTCCGGAAAAAATTCAGTTCAGTTTGAAATCCTCTCCAATCCCGAGTTCATGGCCGAAGGAACCGGCATTAATGATATGGAAAACCCGGACCGCATTTTAATTGGTTCTAAAGACACGCCTTCCGGCCTCGCCGCCCGCGATGAATTGGTAAAAATTTACGCTCACTGGGTGCCCAAGGAAAAAGTGCTCACCACCAATTTATGGAGCAGCGAACTTTCCAAACTGGTTTCCAATGCTTTCCTGGCTCAGAGGATATCCTCGATCAACAGTATTTCCGCGGTCTGCGAGGCCACAGAGGCGGATGTCCAGGAGGTTGCTTATTCCGTTGGCAAGGACTCCCGTATAGGCGAAAAGTTTCTCATGGCTGGCGTGGGGTTTGGCGGTTCCTGTTTTCGCAAGGATATCCTGAACCTGGTTTATCTATGCGAACATTACCAGTTGAATGAAGTCGCGGAGTTCTGGAAACAAGTGGTGACAATCAACGATTATCAAATCGAACGGTTTGTCAAACGCATCCTCCGCAGCATGTTCAACACCTTAGTGGGAAAGAAAATTGCTGTTTTTGGTTTCGCCTTCAAACCCGATACGGGAGACACTCGCGATACCCCTGCCATTAGTATCTGCCGGCGCCTGTTGGAAGAAAAAGCGCAATTGAGTATCACCGACCCGCACGCTTTGGAAAACGCGAAAAAAGATCTTGCCGGATTGGCTGGTGTGGAGTTTGAACCGGATCCTTACAAGGCAGTGAAGGGTGCTCATTGTATCGCTTCGCTCACCGCCTGGAAACAGTTTCAAAAGTTGGACTACCAGAAGATATTCGATGCCATGGAGAAACCTGCGTTTATCTTCGACGGCAGAAACCATCTCGACCACCAGAAGCTATTTGACATCGGATTCAACGTCTATCCGGTAGGAAAACCGGCCCTGCTTCACTTTTAAGGCGGATTTGGAGGGCTAATCCGGCGGTTGGTGGCAAAAGGTGCAGGACCCCATAGGCCGGTGCGGCATGATCGGCGCCTTGTCTAAATGCTGCACGTGGCATTGCATGCATTCTTCCGCCGAGGGAGAATTTTTATGGTAGGTCGAATCGCTTAAATCAGGCGCGGCTCCCAGAAAACTGTAGACCAGTCCACCGATCACAAGGACCCCAATCACGGTCATGATCCTGAAAAATGTTCTCTGCCCTTCACCTTTTTTTGCCATGCTGAGAATTCCTGGGAGTTTTAACGGGTGATGGCGATGGCGTCCATTTCGATTTTGGCCCCTTTGGGAAGAGCCGCCACCTGAACGCAGGCACGGGCGGGTTTGCTTTGCGAAAAAAACTTTTCGTAGATGGTGTTCATGCGGGCAAAGTGGCCAAGATCGGTGAGATAAACCGTTACCTTCACCACCTGTTGCAGGGTCACCCCGGCGGCCTTCAAGATAGCTTCCAGGTTCTTTATCGTCAATTCAGTTTCCTGCTCGATCTCTCCCTGCATGAAATTTCCCGTGGCCGGGTCCAGAGCGATCTGCCCGGAGGTGAATAAGAAGTCCCCGACGCGGATCGCCTGCTCATACGGGCCGATCGCTGCCGGCGCCTGATCTGTTTTAATGATTTCCTTCTTCATAAGTCTTTTACCTTATTCGACGGCTGCCATATTCTTTATAAAAGGATATGATTTCAACTCGCGCCCCACATGCGTCAAAATCAGGCGGTGAGTCACCTTTTCAATTTCCTCATCCAATCCCTTGGGAAATTTCAGCCGCCCGCAACATTTGATATCCAGAGTCAGCAGTTTCTTCAAATAATTGAGCGTCCCGGTAGTGAATTTGATCTGCGGCGGCGCTTGATTCGTACAGTTTCCGCAAACGATTCCTCTTTTGCTGAAGTTGAATCCGACCCACCCATTGCCCCGCAGGGACTTGCACACCATGCAGTGGTTTAATTCCGGAGTATAACCCGAAAGCGCCAGAAGACGCATCTCAAACATGCGGCACAGCGGTTCCACATTAGACTGGTCTTTCAGGGTCTCCAGAGCGTCCAGAAGAAGATGGTATATGTCCTCTTCCCGATGGGCTTCCGGCACCATCGTGTCCACCAGTTCATTGAAATAAATTCCCATATAAAGCTTGTGAAAATCATCGCGGATGGACTGGAACGATTGAATGATGTCCGCATGATTCAGCCGGAAAAGGTTCTGGTTCTCCTTGCCGAAATAAATTAAGTGGATGTAGGACATGGCCTCGAGGGAGCCGATGAACTGGCTTTTGATTTTCCGCGCCCCCTTGGCGACGCACTTGACCTTGCCGTAATGGTCGGTCATGAAGGTGACCAGCTTGTCGGTCTCAGACAGGTTGATACTGCGTAGAACGATGGCTTTTGTCCTGAACAATCCCATGTTGGCTACATTCCAGATCGAGGAGAAATCGCTTGATGTGAAGCCCGCAACTGTATCCGCCCAAATCGCCGTTTTCGCGGATCACACGGTGGCAGGGAATGATGATTGGCAGAGGGTTTTTTCCGTTGGCGCTGCCTGCCGCACGGTAAGCTTTCGGGTTTCCCACAGCCTGGGCAAGTTGTCCGTAACTTTGGGTGCGCCCATAAGGAATTTTTGTGAGCTGCCTCCAAACGTTCTGTTGAAACGGGGTGCCGCCACTCAAATCGAGCTTGCAGGAAAATTCCGTCAACTGACCGGCAAAATAACGCTCCAACTGTTGCGCACTATCAGCAAAATAGGATGGATTCTTTTGCGGCTCTTTGTCGAAGGTCTTTTTCAGCAAAGCCGCCAGCTGAGTTTCACTTTCAACCTGAAAAATAAGCCTCGCAAGTCCGGCGTCGGTTCCCGCCAGACCTATCCTGCCTAAGGCAGTGGCAAGAACGGTATAGTATAAAGGGGATTTCGACATTTTTTAATGTCTCCATTTTAAAGCACCATGCGGGCGGCGGCCATTATATCGTCTATGGACCGTTCTACTTTGATCGCCCGCGTTTCTCTGGCTTTAACGGCGGAGATAAAATCATGATGCTTGTTGGAATCGTAGCCGGTAACCGAAGTGCCGATGATGACATTGAAGTGATCGTCACTGGAGCCGATGGACGCCATTCCCAGTTCTTCGGAATACGACTCTTCATACCCGTGTCCCGTGGAAATATCTTCAATTCCATCCACAAGCCCCTTCAAGTGGCGTTCCGCGAACTCAATCGAAACACCAAAAGGGTAACTGCGCGGGATATTGGGATGCGGTAGAATGGAAATGCCGCCAAACGCCTGCACCAGCTTCGCAGCTTCCTCCAATGATACCATTTTTTCGCTGAGCCGGGAGAATTGCATCACCAGATCCCGGGATTTTCCGGGCTTAAAATAGTGCGGGTCCAACACCAGAATCATATGCCCCTGAAGTGTGCTCACTTCAAACGCAGGGTAAATTTCGACAGGCGCCTGCTTGCTGTTATTCCATTCCTGAACCACGCGCCAGCTTTCCTTAATCGAAGCCAGACAAAGTTCGAACGGATAGAGTTTGGGCATCACGTGCTCAGTGAGGATCAGAAAGTCCAATCCCAGGTTGGAGGCACGGTTTAATATTTCAGGAACCGTGAAGGTTCCATCGGAGAAAATAGAATGGCAATGCGTGTCGCCCATTTTCAAGCCAGGATGGGCCTGTTTTATTTTTTGCAGGTTGTTTTTGATCCGCCGGTCCAGCCAGGTTTTGGCCACCACATCAGTCATTGGAGCCACTATCTTGCATTTTGCCCGGGTGGGAAGAGCAAGATGCGCGCCGGCCAGGCCAAATGAGAAACCAGCCATTGTCTTTAAAAAGGTTCTTCGGTCCATAAAAGTTACTTATATCCTTTTAATTTCAAGGGTTTTAACGAATCGGAACCCTTTATTCTGTAGACCGAAACGGCCTTTGTCAAATAAAAGTTCACTTCCTTTGTAAAACCACCGATTAATGAAAAATCTGTAACAGGAAAAGGCTGAGAGCAGGGAAATAAGTGATGACCAGAAGACCCAAAATTCTTAAGCCCAGAAAGGGCAGGGCCGCCCGGTACAGCTTGACGATGGGTTCATTGAACCGGGAACTGGCGATGAACAGGTTGATGCCGACCGGCGGCGTGGAATAGCCGATTTCAAGGTTGGTCAAAAACACAATTCCCAGGTGAACCATATTGACATCGAAACTTTTTGCAATCGGAACGATCAGGGGAACCACCACGATGATGGCGGAAAAGATATCCATCATGCATCCCACAAGCAGAAGAAACACATTCAACACGATGAGAAAGGTCAACTGGTTGTCGATGTATTGCTTCATAAACCCTAACAGCTGCATGGGAATCTGTTCGTCGATCAGGTAATTGGTGAATCCCATCGCGGTTCCCAGGATAATGAGGATTGCCCCGACCAGAACCATGCTTTCCCGCATGATCCGCGGCAGGTCCCGCAAAGGGTGCAGGTCTTTATAGATGAGAGATTCCACTACGATGACGTAGACGACGGTGACCGCCGCCGCCTCGTTCACGGTGATAATGCCGCCGTAGATGCCGAAAAGAATGATGAAGGGAAGGGGGATCTCCCAGATGGCTTCACGAAAAGCTATTTTCGCATCGGCCAGATGGAACGGCTTTCTTTCAATCCGGAAAGTTTTGCTTCTAACGATGCTGTAGGCTCCGACAATCAGGATCATCAAAATGCCGGGAACAATGCCGGCGAGAAACAGTTGATCGACGCTGACCTGAGCGACGAGGCCATAGAGAATCAGAGGAATGGAGGGAGGAAACAACAACCCGAGACTGCCGGAAGAGGTCATCAACCCCAGGGAAAAATCCTTGGAATACATTTCCTTGAGCATCAAAGGGTAGAGCAAACCTCCCAAAGCAATGATGGTCACTCCGGAGGCTCCCGTGAACGCCGTGAAAAAAGCGCAGGCCACCAGAACGACCAGAGGCACGCCCCCGCGCAATCCGCCGAGAAAAGCCTGCGACAAACGGGTCAAGCGTTCCGGAGTTTTTCCATTGGCGAGGATGAAACCGGCAAACGTGAACAGAGGAATTGCCACAAGGGTCGGGTTGCTGGTCACCCGGTAAAGTTCGATGAAAATCGCCGCCGGGTCCAGATCGGCAGAGTGAAATGAAACCAGCGCGGCCAGTCCGATTACGGCGTATAACGGGGTTCCGAGAAGCGCCAGTAAAATGATTCCTGCAACGATAAAAAGCGTCATTTTTTGGAATCATCCCCGGTGAGAAGAACATCCAGAGCCTTGAAAAGAAACCGCACCGAGATGACACATAAACTATAGGGAAGGATGGTTTGAAATATCCACACCGGTAAATCCAAAAAAAGGGTGGATTCGGATTCCATTTCAAATTGAACAAACCGCCAGGCGGCCCAGGCGAGAAAGCCGCTGATCGTTCCCGTCGCAAGATAAACCAGGGTTTGAACGAATTTTTTCCACGGTACAGATAGAAAGTGAGACAACGCGTCGATGGAGATGTGTTTGGATTCCCGAACCGCCAGGGAAGCGCCGAGAAACCCCACCCATAAGACCAGCTGCCGGACAAGTAGATCCGCCCACGGAATCCCGTGATTGAAAAAATTGCGCAGGATCACCTGTCCGAAGGAAAACAGGATCATCAGGGAAAGCAACAGCACAACAAGAAAGGTTTCGATTCTTCCGAGAGCCGCTTCAATTTGTCTGATAAGATGCACGTAAAGGAAATGTGAAAAGGATTGGTTCCGGGAGCGGGATTTGGCGCCACTCGCCGTGGGGGCAGTTGGCTGCAACTTTTCCGAGCGACCAGCCGTTTTGTGCGCAATTCGGTGATAACCGGATCGAACACACTCCGCCAAGGAACGGATCAGGGCGCAGAACCAGCCCAGGAGAACCTTAAATTTTCTCCTGTCGAAGGCCAATTCAGTGTTTATAATAATGCTTTAAGCTTGAAGGCACAATATTTTAGTTGAGATTTTGCGTCCATGACGAAGTCTATTATTTTTTACCTGACATTTTTAGCGGGGCTTTTTCTGGCTGATGCGGTCATCGCCAATGACAGTTCTCAGGAGATGGTTCTGATTCCCGCTGGGGAATTTATCATGGGAAGCGAAGAGGGCATCGGCAAGAAGGATGAACATCCAGCTCACAAGGTGTATCTGGATGCCTATTACATCGACCGCTATGAAGTGACCGGCAAACAGTTTGAAGCCTATCTGCAGGCGAACCCCAAACAACACCCCACCATAACGGGATGGTATGGGAGAAAGGTGCGGCCCGATATGACCAACCGGCCCGTTTTTGGCCTGACCTGGAAACGCTGCCGGAATTATTGTGTCTGGCGGGAGAAACGCCTGCCGACAGAAGCGGAATGGGAAAGGGCAGCCAAGGGTAAAGAGAGCCGGATATATCCCTGGGGCGATGAACCTCCCACTCCTGCAAGAGCCAATTTCAACCGTTGTTGTTTTATCATGAAGGGGATGGTTCTAACGGAAGCCGGGGATTTGCCCCAGGGAAAGACCCCGGAGGGAGTGTTTGACCTGGCCGGAAATGTTGCTGAATGGGTGCACGACTGGTATGATAAAAATTATTACAAGGTGAGTCCCGACAAGAACCCTCAAGGCCCTGCGAAGGGGAAATACCACACGATTCGCGGCGGTGCATGGAACAGCTTTTCCGGATATCTCCGATCCAGCAGCCGATATGGGTATAATGACGCCAATGATTTTTATGGAATAGGGTGCCGTTGCGCCAGGTCGACTTCTCCTTAAAATCTCCGTTTTTACAATGCCAGCGCCTTCATCTCTCTTAAAAGTTTTATGGACGACATAAATAAAAAAATTGCTGAAAAGGTCCGGGAAAAGCTATATTCCCTGATTCAGGAAAATGCGGTTCGGCTCGGAAAAATTAATATTCGCTTTACCAAAAGCAACCAGAAAAACTCCATGGAGCGAATGGATGCAATTTATTCATCTTACGAGCGGTTGTTGAGAAGCGTCCCTAAAGAAATTATACGCATTGAAAAAACCATTCGCCTCAAGTTTCTCACCCCAATCGACGAGAAACAAAAAGTTCTGAATTTATCCAATATGCTTTGCGAAGCGGATCTGATCCTCGAACAATTCACAAAAAAGTATCGTATCGATTTTTCCCAACTCGGCCATGGCGAGGATTTTGACAAGAGAATCGAACAAACGCGAACCGCGACTAAGGAAGCCATCCAATCCCAGATCGACAAACTGGTGGATACATTGAATGCCGAAATGCAGGCTTCTCCCAGATTCACTCCCCTGGAACTACAGAATAAATACGGAATCGACGGAGAAACTCTCAATCAACTGAACCTGATCGGTCCCTTGCAGGAAATCAATACCATCTTCGCTGAGTTAAACACTCGTCCCGAAAATGAAACCATCTTGCAGGGAGTGCATGAAGGGATCATTGAATATGTCAACATCGGCAGGGAAATAGAAAGAGCTATTCCCCCCGCTCATCAAGTGAACGAACGCAAAGGTTGGAAAATGCGAGTGGCCAAACAATCCATGAATCTGAAGGAGTTGATTCATTCCATTCACTACCTCGCCAGGGAAGCGGTCAACCCAAAGGACCAGCGGAATGATGAGATCATTCAAAAAACCTGGAAGCGGATTGAAGATTCCATTCAGGAACACCCCGCCGAGCAAAAAGAACGGATGCATTCCAAGTTAAAATTGTTCTACCAGACATTCAACAACTAAAAACTAGTTCGAGGCAAACGTGCAAGAGTCTGTCGTGAAATCCCTTCTCAAAGCAGTCCTCATTGCTTTATTCATGGTCTCCTTTTCCGCCTGCGCTACGTTTCAGGTGGGACCTACGATCGCTCCGCTGAAAGAAAAAACGCTAATGGGTAAAGGGCCGGGAAAAGTACTGCTTTTGGATATCGAAGGTTTCATTGGCAATATGAAGAAGCGGTCGTTTACGGGCGCCACCATTCAAGTGGGTATGGTGGAACGCGTGCGGGAAGCGTTGATGAAAGCCGAAGAGGATGGTGATATCAAGGCACTTCTTTTAAGGATTAACACGCCTGGGGGAACGGTCACCTCCAGCGATATCATTTATCATGAAATCAAAATGTTTAAGAAGCAAAAAAATATTAAAGTTTATGTTTCGGTTGTGGATATGGCGGCTTCGGGAGGATATTACATCGCCATGGCCGGAGACAAAGTTGTGGGCCACCCCACCTCGCTGACCGGCAGCATCGGCGTCATTGCGGTGAAGGTGAATGCAGGAGAACTGATGCAAAAAATCGGCGTGGATTGGGAAGTGGTCAAATCCGCGGAAAAAAAGGATTTTTTATCTCCCTTGCGTCCCTTGACGGATGAAGAGAGAAAGTTGTTTCAGTTTACCATCGACAGCTATCACGCCCGGTTCACGGAAGTGATTGCAGAAAACAGACCCAAGCTCGATCTCGAACAGGTAAAGACGCTGGCCGACGGACAAGTCTATAATGCTAAGCAGGCATTGGACGCTGGTTTGATCGATAAAATCGGCTACCTGGATGACACGGTAAACCTGATACAAGAGGAACTGGGGCTTTCTGACCCGAAAGTCGTGACCTACCATCGACCCGGCGAATATAAATCCAATATTTATTCTTCCATTCCCGCACCGACAACGATCAATCTGCTGAATATTGACCTGGGGCTGAACCTGCCCACCACAACCCCGCATTTCATGTATATGTGGATGCCATAAACACCTGTTTTCTTTTCTTTCGTACTCAGCGTTTTTTCAATACTTTTATCCGTATACCAAAAAGATACGCTCCGATTTTGTTGAATTGCCATCCAATTGAAATTACCATGGAAAATGGGTTGTGCTTTCCCATAGAATTATCTTCAATTTTCCCGGACTCCGATGGAAAACCTGGATTTAAAAATAATAATTGCCGAAGACGATGAAGACGATGTCCTTCTCATAAAGGAGTTTATCCGTGAGGGACTTCCAGGTTCTCATCTCGAGGTGGATTGGGCCGAGAATGCGCAAAAGGCCTTATCGTTGATTCAGCAAAAGAGCTATGATCTTTGTCTGTTGGATTACCGTCTTGGGGAAACCAATGGCTTGGAGTTGTTGCAAACGATTAAGGCGCAGGGGTTTGCCTCTCCTGTCATTTTTCTTACGGGAAGGGGAGATGAAGAGACTGCGGCAGAAGCGATAAAATCCGGTGCAACCGATTACCTTGGTAAAGGAACCCTGTCTCCGGAGATTCTGACCCACGCCATTCGTCAGGCTCTGAAACTGCATCAAGAAGAAGACCAGCGCAAAAAAGCGGAAAACGCCCTGAATCTTCAAGACCGTCTCCTGCAAGCTGTTTCCGACGCCACCCATTGCTTATTGACGCAGAGGAACCATAAGCACGCCATCCGGGAAGTGCTCAAAATTTTATGTTCCGCAACAAATCTGCAATTTGGAGAAATTTATCAATTCCTGGATCGCAGTCCTCATTCCCAGACCTTTGTCCAGTGTTTTTCATGGGCCAGAGAAAACGACTTGAATGGCGGTTCCAGTGGCTTTTTTGAAGCCAAAACCAATAAAGATTTTGGTTTGGATCAGTTCCTTGCCCCTCTTAAAAAAGGGGAGTTCATGGAATTAAAGACAACCGAATTGCCTTGCCAGGCAAGTGATCTTTTCCAAAAGGGAAAGAAAGTCGATTCCATCACTTTTGTTCCCATCATGACCGATGAATCTTTTTGGGGGTTCATTGCGTTTGGTAATTCGAGTCCACAAAAGCCCTGGTCGAAAAATGAAAAATCTCTTCTTAAAGCCGTAGCGGCCAGTATCGGATGCGAGATTCGCAGGCATAACGAAGAATTGGCTTTTTACTCAATTGTTGAAGGGACTTCCTCGCGGGTGGGTGATGATTTTTTTCAGTCTCTGGTTCATCATCTCGCCTTGGCTCTTCCAGCCAGAAAGGCCTATATGGCCGAACTTGTGAACTATAATTCTTCGGAGTGCTCCATTCTCGCAGGTTGGGAGAGTGGCCAGTTTATAAGCGATCGCGTATTGAATGTGAAAAATACGCCTTATGAAGACGTGCTGGCGGGAATGATATCCTACTATCCCGATGCGGCGCATGAAAGGTTTGGCGAAGATGGTTATCCCGCTGACCCAGACATTAAAAGCTATGCGGCGGTTCCCTGCTTTGATTCGCATTGCAAAATCATCGGTCATCTTTCGGTCATGGACGACAAACCGATGGTCAATAAGGAGAGAACGCTTTCTATTCTAAAAATTTTTGCGGCGAGAGCAGGTGCGGAACTGGAACGAAAACGCACTGAGGGCATGATCCGCAACATGGCTTACCACGACGCCCTGACCGGGCTTCCTAACCGGATTTTGTTGAACGACCGTTTGGAAATGGCATTGGCTCAGGCTCAGCGTGGGCAAAGCCTGCTTGCGGTTTTATTTCTGGATTTCGACCATTTCAAGTCGATCAACGACAAACTTGGCCACGGCGTGGGCGATATACTTTTAAAAAGCGTCGGTGGGCGATTAAAGAAATGTCTCCGTAATCAGGATACAGTAGCCCGTCTGGGCGGTGATGAGTTCATTCTTCTGCTTCCAGAAATCAACTCTCCCTTGGATGCCGGTAATCTGGCTAAAAAACTTCTCGAGGTGGTTCGTTCTCCCTTCCAAATTCAGGAGCATGAACTGCAAATCACTTTTAGTATCGGCGTTGCTCTTTATCCCAGAGATGGGGAAAACAGCACGACTCTTCTCAAGCATGCCGACGAAGCGCTTTACCTGGCAAAAAAGAGAGGTAAGAATTGTTTTCAGTTTTATAATGCCGACGAAGTAGGATCGATGCGGTAAAACGCCTTCGTAATTTATTTTTTTAACCATTTCCCCCACTCAAATTTTATGACATTTCGGAAAGCAGGAATCAAACTATTGGCAGGCTGTATCATTTCCCAGGCCGGTTGCCTGGCTTTTATCTCCGCCGGTTTTGCCGCCGGTCCGGTTCATGAGCATCCTGCAGCTATTCAAGGGGTGGGGCCTGCTATTGCGCCCCATTACCACAAGACCAATAA
>JAJDBE010000264.1 GCA_029261515.1 Nitrospinaceae bacterium
GCGGGCTTCGAGGTCCGGGACGTGCATCCGACCC
Source organism: Nitrospinaceae bacterium (assembly GCA_029261515.1). Taxonomy (GTDB): domain Bacteria; phylum Nitrospinota; class Nitrospinia; order Nitrospinales; family VA-1; genus JAJDBE01. Next base: position 35 of record JAJDBE010000264.1, read on the forward strand.
ATTACGGGCGTATCTGTCCGATTGAGACCCCGGAAGGTCCCAACATCGGATTGATTGCTTCCTTAAGTACTTATGCCCGAGTCAACGACTATGGATTTATCGAGACCCCGTACCGCAAGGTGGATAAGGCGCATGCCAAAAACCAGATCGAGTTTCATACGGCTCTGGTTGAGGATAAATACATCATCGCCCAGGCCAATGCCGAGCTGGACGATTCCAATAAATTTAAAAATGAAATGATCTCTGCCCGCAAGGGAGGGGATTTCATTCTCTCGCCCAGCGACAAAGTCGACTTTATGGACGTTTCGCCCAAGCAGCTGATCAGCGTCGCGGCGTCTTTGATTCCGTTTCTGGAAAACGACGACGCCAACCGGGCGCTGATGGGGTCCAACATGCAGCGGCAGGCGGTTCCCTTGCTGCAGGCGGAAGCGCCTTTGGTGGGGACGGGCATGGAAGCGATCGTGGCGCACGATTCCGGAGCGGTCATCATTGCCGAAAACGACGGCGAAGTGATCAGCGCCGATGCCACCCGCATCGTCGTGCGGACGGAAAATAAAGTCCGGGGCAAGCTTAAAAACAAACGCAGCCGTTTGGCGGATTCCAATGTGGATATTTACACATTGAATAAGTATCAGCGTTCCAACCAGAACACCTGTATCAACCAGAAACCGCTGGTGACCACCGGAACGAAAGTCAAGGCCGGCGATGTCATTGCCGACGGGCCTTCAACCGATCAGGGGGAACTGGCGCTGGGGCGGAATGTCCTGGTGGCGTTCATGCCCTGGGAAGGTTACAACTTTGAAGACGCGATCATTGTGGGAGAGCGGCTGGTTAAAGAAGATGTTTACACTTCGATCCATATTGAGGAATTCGAAGTCGAGGCCCGCGACACCAAGCAGGGGAAAGAAGAGATCACCCGCGATATTTCCAACGTCGGTGAAGACGCTCTTAAAAACCTGGACGACAGCGGCATCATTCGCATCGGCGCCACGGTCAAGCCGAACGACATCCTGGTAGGCAAGGTGACCCCTAAAGGGGAAACCCAGTTGAGCCCCGAGGAAAAATTGCTGAAGGCCATATTCGGTGAGAAGGCAGGCGACGTGCGCGACACCTCATTGCGTGTACCGCCTGGAGTGCAGGGGACTGTGATTGATGTGAAAGTGTTTTCCCGCAAAGGCATCGACAAGGATTCTCGCACCTTATCCATCGAAGAAGAGGAAATCAGTCACATTGAAAAAGATTTCAACGATGAGATCAAGATCGTCAAAAGCGAAACCGAGAAACGCCTGCGGCTGTTGCTGGTCAATAAGGAGGTCAGTAAATCCGCGACCGTAGGCCGTCATAGTTTCAAAAAGGGCGAGGCGCTGACCGACGAAGTGTTGCAGAAGGTCGGCTTGAAGGACCTGGCTAAAATTCCCGCCAAGGGAGTGGAGCCTGCGGAGTTAGAGGAGCTGGAAGATACCTGCAAAGACCAGGTGCATATTCTCAAAACCATGATGGATGAGAAGATCACGCGCTTGAAAAAAGGCGATGACCTTTCTCCAGGCGTGATCAAGCTGGTCAAGGTGTTCATGGCCATGAAGCGCAAATTGCAGGTGGGGGATAAAATGGCGGGACGTCATGGCAACAAGGGCGTTGTGTCCAAAATCGTTCCCGAAGAAGATCTCCCTTATATGGAGGATGGAACCCCCATCGAACTGATTCTCAATCCTCTCGGCGTACCGTCCAGAATGAATGTGGGGCAGATTCTGGAAACCAATCTGGGAATGGCCGCCAAGGCGACCGGAAAGCACATGGCAACGCCAGTGTTCGATGGCGCTAAGGAAGGCGAAGTGCGCGCGCTTCTCGAAGAGGGAAAATGTTCGACTACCGGCAAAGTGAAGCTTTACGATGGCCGTGCCGGCCTTGCGTTCCGCCAGGAAGTGATGGTCGGTTACATCTACATGCTCAAGCTGCATCACCTGGTAGATGACAAAATTCATGCGCGGTCCACCGGTCCTTATTCCCTGGTCACCCAGCAGCCGCTGGGAGGCAAAGCGCAGTTTGGCGGCCAGCGTCTTGGGGAGATGGAAGTCTGGGCTTTGGAAGCTTACGGTGCCGCCTATACCCTGCAGGAAATGCTGACCGTTAAATCCGATGACGTCGAAGGCCGCAAACGCATGTACGAGGCGATCGTCAAAGGTGACACCAACTTGAACCCCAGCTTGCCCGAATCGTTCAACGTCCTGGTCAAGGAATTGCAGAGTCTGGCCATCGACGTCGAACTGATCGAAGTCGAAAAATAAAGTTAAAACTGAATCCCGAGCCCGAAGAGGGTTGGAAGGAATTTTTATAAATCCCTTATAGGAGATAAACCTGGTGGATAGCTTGACAATTTTTGAAAAGCCCAAAAATCCCATCATGTTTGATGCCATGCGCGTGCGTCTGGCGTCACCCGAAAAAATTCGTTCCTGGTCGTATGGCGAAGTAAAGAAACCCGAAACCATCAACTACAGGACGTTCAAGCCAGAGCGGGACGGATTGTTCTGCGCTAAAATTTTTGGCCCGGTAAAGGACTGGGAGTGCAACTGCGGCAAATACAAACGCATGAAACACAAAGGTGTGGTGTGTGAAAAATGCGGCGTCGAAGTCATTT
>JAJDBE010000265.1 GCA_029261515.1 Nitrospinaceae bacterium
CTTCCCGGCGCATCTTGAGCGCTCCGGTGAGCAGTACTTCCGCTTCCCGCCTTGGGGAAGCAATTCCCGCCTCACTTAGACGTTTGGCGGACCATTGTAAAAATGTTTTGGCGGTCCGGGTCATGGCGGCAGAATTGGAAACGAGTCTCACGGGAAATCCTTAAAGCTCGACAGTGGCTTGCTCGGAATTGTTGCTTTGCAAATCATCCATATTGCCTTTCAACGCTTCGGCCTGGAAATGCAGGGTCAGTTGATCGAAAATCTCATCCAGATCGCCTTCCAGAACCTGGGTGAGTTTGTGCAAAGTTAATCCGATGCGGTGATCGGTCAACCGCTCCTGCGGGAAATTGTATGTGCGGATGCGTCCACTGCGGTCGCCGGAACCCACCTGCTGTTTGCGGTTTTTTGCCATTTCCTCGTGTTGCTTGCTCTGCACCTCATCGTAGAGACGCGCGCGCAGTACTTTCATGGCTTTTTCTCTATTCTTGTGCTGAGACTTTTCATCCTGACAGGTCACCACGAGACCTGTGGGCACGTAGGTTATGCGCACGGCGGAATCGGTGGTGTTGACACTCTGGCCGCCAGGACCGGAAGACCGGAACACATCGATTTTAAGATCCGCCGGATTGATTTTAATGTCCACCTCTTCGGCTTCCGGCAATATGGCCACGGTGACGGCGGACGTATGCACCCGGCCCTGGGTCTCGGTTTCGGGAACCCGCTGTACCCGATGCGTACCGCTCTCATACTTTAACTTGCTGAAAACTTCTTTACCACTGATGCTGAGGATGATTTCTTTGTAGCCGCCTTTTCCGGTGATGCTGGAACTCAAAATCTCGACGTTCCATTTCTTCGCTTCGGCGTAGCGGGAATACATGCGAAACAGGTCCGTGGAAAAAAGGGCGGCTTCTTCGCCGCCAGTACCGGCGCGGATTTCCATGATGACGTTTTTTTCGTCTCTGGGGTCTTTGGGTAATAGCAGCCGCTTCAACTTTTCTTCAGTGGTCTGGCGTTTTTCTTTCAGGATCTCTATTTCTTCACGCGCCATAGCCACCAACTCAGTATCTGTTTCTTCGGCCAGGATGGTTTCATTTTCCTCTAGCTGGCGGACGATTTTTTTCAACTTTTGAGAGGTAGCGACGATGGGAGCCAGTTCCGACTGTTCGCGGGCGTACTTCTGGTATTCGAACTGCTGGGCGATGATCTTGGGATCGCTGAGCAGTGCGTTCAGATCGTCCAGGCGACTGGCAATGGCTTCCAATTTTTCAAACATGGGGGGTCCTCACCCCAACAGGGGTATTAGTGATTCTCGGAATGGTAGCGTTTAAAGGATAATCGCGCCGCAGGAATTAAAAAAGAGTTTCCGCTACGGCGAAAGGGATGGAGCTATTTGGGGGCTGTGGCTTCCTGGCTGCTATCGGATTTGGCTTTGCCGTATTTACGGTTGAACTTCTCAATACGTCCGGCAGTGTCCAGCAGTTTTTGCTTGCCGGTATAAAACGGGTGACAGGCGGAACAAATTTCCACGTGCAGGTCTTTCACAGTGGCTCTGGTGTTTATTTCATTGCCGCAGGCGCATCGGACAGCGGTTTCAAAATATTCAGGATGGATTTCCGCTTTCATTTTCCCTCATTCCTCAAATCAAGAGTTCATAGATGCCAGAAATTCGGCATTGGTTTTGGTTTCCTTAATTTTCTGCAGGAGAAGGTCCATCGTATCATGAATCCCCATGGGCAGTAAAACTTTTCTGAGCAACCAGACGCGCTGTAAATCTTCGGGAGGCAGGAGCAATTCTTCTTTGCGGGTGCCGGAACGGTTGATATCGATGGACGGGAAGGTGCGTTTATCGGCCAGTTTGCGGTCGAGGACGATTTCCAGGTTACCGGTGCCTTTGAATTCTTCAAAAATGACGTCGTCCATTCGGCTTCCCGTATCGATCAACGCCGTGGCGATAATGGTCAGACTGCCGCCTTCCTCCAGATTCCGCGCCGCGCCGAAAAACCGCTTGGGGCGTTGCAGGGCATTGGAATCGACACCGCCGGAGAGGACCTTGCCGCTTGGCGGCACGATGGCGTTGTAGGCCCGTGCCAGGCGCGTGATGCTGTCAAGCAGAATCACCACATCTTTCTTGTGCTCGACCAGGCGCTTGGCTTTTTCGATCACCATCTCCGCTACCTGCACGTGCCGCTGGGCGGGTTCGTCGAAGGTGGAGCTGATGACTTCGCCCTTGACGGACCGTTCCATGTCGGTGACTTCTTCGGGCCGTTCATCGATCAACAGAACGATGAGAACGACTTCAGGAAAATTGGTGCTGATGCTGTTAGCGATAGATTGCAGCAACATGGTCTTACCGGTCCTGGGCGGCGCCACAATGAGCCCGCGCAGGCCTTTGCCGATGGGGGTCATGAGATCCATGACCCTGGCGCTGTAATCGGTGCCGTTCGGGGTTTCCAAACGCAGCCTCTCCTCCGGATAAAGTGGAGTGAGGTTATCGAACAGGATTTTATCTTTGGTTTTTTCCGGGTTCTCAAAGTTGATGGCTTCGACCTTTAACAGTGCGAAGTAGCGCTCGCTGTCTTTCGGCGGTCGAATCTGCCCTGAAATGGTGTCGCCGGTGCGCATGTCGAATTTGCGTATTTGCGATGGCGAAACATAAATGTCATCCGGACCCGGTAAGTAGTTGTAGGTCGGCGCTCTCAGGAACCCAAACCCGTCTGGAAGGATCTCCAGGACCCCCTGTCCAAACATCAGACCGTCTTTTTCGGTCTTGGCTTCCAGGATTTTAAAGATCAGGTCCTGCTTTCTCAATCCGCTGTGTCCCTGAATCTTGAGTTCCTTGGCGATGTTGGTGAGTTCGGAGATGGTTTTCGATTTTAATTCTTCAATGTTCATCTGGTTCATAGGTCTGGGTCTCTTTTAGGAGTAGAGAGTTCGGTTGGTTGTGATCATTAGGGTTCGGGTTTGGGGTTGTTTGATTGGTTTTTAGATTGAGGGAAGAAATAGAATTTTTTGAGTTTTAAAATTTATCGCAAATAGAATTGTCTATCTTAGAAGCGTAGAAAATAAGCTGGATTGCTTGATGAATTTTCGGGGTTTTAATGGGAGCTATGGAGATCTAGTATTAGGGTAGCCAGTAAAAATGGCTTTGTCAACCCTTTTTTCCGCCGCAGAATTTTGGTGTTTTCTAAACTCATATTCTCTTGCCGCACTTTTCTTCAGCAAAACTCACCGCCTTTCATGGCAATGAAAAAACACAAATTTGGGCCTGAATAATTTTCGCTTTTTATTTGCCATTGATAACTTTATGGAAAATGCGCTGCCGGGAAAGCGCTCTGGTAAGCGACAAAAACAGACGGCGCGGGCGCAGGGTGTTGGTGCGCTATCTTGAAAAAAGTTTCTTCGTGGACTCACCATCCATATCATGGCTCCCCTATTTTTTCGCAAGCCCGGTCGCAAAAAAACAGCGTCAAAATCTCAACCGCGACATCACCCTTGTGAGTCAGGCGTTAGCGATCAAAAGATAAGGTTTGCCAAGTTTTATCCTCGCCAGCTGCTTTACCAAGCTTTGCGATAGAAAATTTCAAAACGTTTGATATTTTTCCAGCTTTTTGTGTGAGAATTTTCTGTCCCTGGTTTGACTTCGATCGTATTTAAAGGCAGAATAACCAGCTAAATTTCTTTACGCGGTGAAACTTAATTTTTTTTCCGCAAACCACGCCTCAATCATGCCTGCGATAGGAAAGACGGGACCCACAGGAAAAAATCAGGCGCTTTATTTTTCGCCTCAAGCCTCAATTTTTACTGAATGATAGGTCCCAATCCCTGCAGGGAATGTATTTTTCAAGAACAATTAAGGAACACTCTATGAAGACCAATGGTAAGAGAGACAACACCAGCCAGTGTGAAAAATGTTTGCCGGCGTATTGCTGTAATTATTTTGCTTTTGAACTTGACGAGCCGGAAGACCGGAAGGATTACGAAAGCCTGCTCTGGAAAATCGCGCACGAGAAAGTCTCGATTTATATTTACCGCAAGTCCTGGTACATCATGATCCACACCCGCTGTAATTTTTTAGGGGCGGACAATAAATGCGGCATCTACGAGCACCGCCCTTACATGTGCCGGGAGCACAGTACGGAAAACTGCGAGTATACAGGCGAAGACTATGGGTTCACGGAGCATTTCAAGAGTTACGATGAACTTCTGGCCTGGATCAAAGAGAACACGGATTACAGGTTCAAGCAGGAGCCGACGGGAGTTCCGGCGAATATTTTATAAGAACTAAAATTGAGAGGTGCTGAAAAAAACTGGAGGGAGGAACAACTTCCGGAGTTGGGCTACTCTTTTTCTTTCTTAGCCTTGGTTTCTTTTTTCGGTGCGGAAGCGGCTTTTTTAGCGCTTTCTTTTTTATCAGTAGCTTTTTTGGTTTTCCCGGCTTCTGCTTCTTTCGTTTTTGCGGGCTTTTTGTCCGCGGTTTTCGGCTGGGTTTCTTTTTTCCCCTTGGCCTTGGCTTTTGGAGTTTTTTCCTCTTTGGCCTCTGCTTCTAACAGTTCGATAAATGCCATGGGTGCATCGTCCCCCAGGCGCGGGCCAATTTTGATGATGCGCGTGTAACCGCCATTTCGTGTGGCAAAGCGTTCCGCCAAAGGACCAAAAAGTTTTTGCAATGCATCTTTTTGCGTCACGTTACGAAAAGCCAGACGCCTTGCGTGCAACGTCCCTTTCTTACCAAGGGTGATGGTTTTTTCCACTTTGCTTCGGAGCTCTTTGGCCTTGGCAAGGGTGGTGCGAATTCGTTCCCGCACGATAAGAGCGGTTACAAGATTGCGGAACAACGCTTTCCTGTGTGCCGAGGTACGCCCGAATTTTCTTCCTGCTTTTAAATGACGCATGAGCCTTTTCGATCTCCAGAGTGGATATTAACGATCACGCCTGTTTTTAACTGACGACATCTGCTTCTATTTCTTTCTTTTTCCTGGCCTGATTGATCTGCTTTAAATCTTCCTCTTCGATTTTGAGTCCCAGGTGCAGGCCCATGTCTTCAAGGATCTCCTTGATCTCGTTCAAGGATTTGCGACCAAAGTTCCGGGTTTTCAACATTTCCCCATCGGTTTTTTGCACCAGCTCCGCGATGGTCTGTATGTTGGCATTTTTCAGACAATTGTAAGACCGCACCGAAAGCTCCAACTCTTCCACACACTTGGAAAGATTGGTCAACATTTTCTGTTTCTTTTCATCAACCTGAGGTTGAACCGGTTCCGGCTCTTCGTCGAAGTTGATGAAGATCTGCATGTGATCTTTGACGATCTTCGCCGCATGCGCCACCGCATCGTCCGGAGTGATTCCGCCATTGGTCCACAACTCCATGACCAATTGATCGTAATCGGTGGATTGCTCGACGCGGGTCTTTTCGACGTAGTAACTCACCTTCTCAATCGGAGAATAAATCGCATCGATCGGTATCATCTGAATCGATTCGTCCTCCAGCTCCTGCTTATCCGCCGGGACATATCCTCTTCCCTTGAGCACGATCATTTCCATATCCAGCGATCCATTTTCATCGATCGTGGCGATATGATGCTCGGGGTTCAGGACGACCACATCCGGGTCTCCGGTAATGTCCGCCGCTGTCACTTGCCCAGGGGTGTCCTTCTTTAAATAAATGCGTTTGCTCGCTGCTTCACCGGCCAACTTGAGGTTCACTTGTTTCAGGTTGAGGATGATCTCGGTGACATCTTCGATGACTCCGGGAATCGAAGAAAACTCGTGATAGATGCCTTCAAATTTCACTCCAACAATCGCCGCCCCTTCAATGGAAGACAACAGCATTCTCCGCAGGGAGTTGCCGATAGTGACTCCGTAGCCTCTCTCGAAGGGTCCCGCAATAAACTTTCCATAAAAGTTACTTTTGTTCTTTTTGTCGAATTCCAGTCTTTTGGGTTTGACAATCCCCTGGGCTGTATACATGTAGCCTCCGGCGCTTTTTTAATTAGGCATTCATCAAATTGTTTTCAGCAAAAAAACAAAGCGACAAATGAAGTTTTATTATCGAGAATATAGTTCGACTATCAACTGCTCTTCAACAGGAATGGCAACATCTTCTCGTGTAGGCAAGGACTGAACGATGCCCTGCTTGCTTTCCAGGTCAAACGAAAGCCAATGCGGCAAGGTTTTATTTTTTATTCTTTCCAATGCGCTCTTTA
>JAJDBE010000266.1 GCA_029261515.1 Nitrospinaceae bacterium
CACGCCGGAAACAGGGGTTCGATTCCCCTTGGGGCTACTTATTTTTCAAATAGTTACAGACTTTTTGAGAATGGCCAAAACCCATTTGGGCAACCATTGAGCAACCGCATTCAAACTCAGGCAGCTCCCCCTACCCCGCGATCAGCGCGTGGACCTGCCCAAATAGAGCGCGATGAACTGGCAACACGTCATGTGATTATCCAACTGTCAGCCAAATTAACATGTCAATTCTAATCGACGGGGGTCAAACCAACTTCCCCGGATCGACGATTTGTCTGCAAAGGAACCGGCCAGTTTGGAACGGTGAAACGATCTTTCATATTTTTGAGGATCCTGTATTTTGAAAATGTCGATTCCTTGCCTTTTTCCTGCATGGGCTTTTTTGGGTGAGCGACGCGCGATCGACTGTTTCTAAATCGATTCGTATACGGCTGCAAACCCAGATAACGATCGATGGCCGCTTCTGTTTTTGGAATGATGTTTTTTCCTTTCACCCTTTCATTCAAAGCTTTAAATATTTCATTGAACTTATCGTTCTTGCCAAGTGGAATGTGTGGACTCACACCTTTCACATTACCCATACCGGGCACCCAACTGTACAACTTGGGATCCGGCAGAATACCCTCCAGTTTTTCGCGCAGCCTCTCGAATTTTTCCATATCCTCGAGTTGCTCCTGCAAATCGCTTGCCGGCCCTTCCACCTGACCCAGTTCCTGCAGTGTGATCTGGAAATTGATCGTATCGACGGCTTCCTTGATCTGCTCCAGATACACCGACGCCTGATACGATGCGTTGACAATCCGTTCACTGATTTCTTCCAGATCGTTTTCGATGGCCCGCTTTTCCGCCCGCAACTGGGCTTCCAGGGAATCCAGACGTTCGCCTTCCTGGGCCAGCACGACCAGTTCGGCCGCTTGAATGTCCGTCACCGGCGGCAAGGCGTTGATTGCCGTCTGAATCTCTCCCCGCACCGCCGTGGCATCGGCCAGTTGATTCTCATTTGCTGTAGTGGCTGCGTTGAGCTGCTCAACCGCTTCTATGATGGCAGTTTGCTCCGCTTCAATATCAGTGGACCAGTTCTGTAGCCGAATGTGCTCAGCTTCCAGCGCGTCCGAACGTGCAAACAGAGCTTGAGCCTGGGCGTCGAGTTCAAGCGCCCATTGATCGATGCGATCGCGGGCGGCATCGCGCTCCGCCGTGGACATGTCGTCCCATCCATTGCTCACCGAATCGATGTAAGCGTTGAGACTGTCCCGCTCCCGTTCCCACGTTGCGATGTCCCTTTCCAACTGATCCACGTCATTGGTGTATCGAACCACATCCGCGTTGTAGCGATCCACATTTTCATCGTGCATGGTGATGCGCACATCCAACGAAGCCGCCCGGGTATCCAATTCGGTTTTTTGGGCTTCCAGTACGGCAATTTGATCGTTGACCTGGTTCAGGCTAATCAGTAATTGCAGGCGTGCCTGCATCTGCGCCAGTGTGATCGAGAGCTGGGCGATCAGCGTATCGCGGCGCCCCGTCCAGCGGCTTCTTTCCTGTTCAGTCTCCTCCATGAGTTCCTCGACCTCCACCAATTCCAATTCCTTTTCATCCTGTTCTTCCATTGCCGTTTTCAGATTGAGGGTTTCCTGTTCCCACAACCAGGCTTTTCCGCTTTCCGGTTGTTTCAGTGTTTCGATAGCCAGGTTCACGTTTTGCAGATGAGGTGAACCGGCATTAAAAAAACTTCCATCCGGCATGGATGACAATGGAACGAGCCCATGGTTGCCCATGATTTCTGAAAAATTTGGCATCATCATGACGGAAACCGCGTCGATGGTGACGCCGATTCCATAATTCAATTTCGAACATCCCGGTAAAATTTCGCTTGCCGTGTCCCTACCCATATTGATGATGTCCGTGACTCGCTCCGCCTGCGTGTCTATGTTGGGCAGGGTTCCTACAATGGTGAAATTCGTTCCTGTGATTTCCTTGTATTCCGAATCCGCGGCGATGACCTTAGTTCGTGTGTCGCGGTGCAGACCTGAAATGCTGGATTCCTGTGCATGAGCAAGTGAAGTTACCGCAATTCCAGTTATAAGCATGAGCATTACTTTTTTTGTGTGCATATGCCCCCCTGGTCAAAGATGAACTTCTCGAGAGCTCGGGTTGGTCCGTTCTCAATTTTCACTGTACGTACTCAACGCCTCCATGCAACCGACATCATCACCGCAATATGTGTTCACGGTTGCAATACCGCAAGCAATTGACTCAAAAAATATCGATTTCTTTGAAAGGGCATGGCTTTTCCTTTCACTTTTACCTGTGATCGGCCGAAATCAAAATCCGCTCTGAACGCCGTGCGGGAGAATATGGGCAGAATAGGAGAAGCGCAGGGCCGGGCGTTCTATAGAAAAACCCTTGTACGCTGAAGATGATTGAAAAACTTTTTATTATGGCAGGCCCAAGCCCATTACTAACAAATATTACTGCCATAGGGGAGTTGGTCATATCAGAAGTTTTAAAATCAATCTGAAGATTAGGTTTTACTGATAATCGGTTATGCTCCCGGGACATTTCAATCTGATAATAAGCAAAATAAAGAGCAGCAATACCAACGATTAATGCCACAATGCTACCGACAACACTAAAAAAATAACCACTCGGGAAAACCCTTTTAATTTTTAGTAAAATTTGAGGATCAAATATAACATTACGCCCACAAAAAAAAGGGGCAACCATTAGGCAACCCGTTTCGGGTCATTCTCAAAAAGGTCGCCCTTGTAATACGTCAAAAACAAAGAATTTACCGGATTGTTGATATTTTTTTCACCCCTCGTTCTTGCCCTCTCAGGCCGGAAACAGGGGTTCGACTCCCCTTGGGGCTACCATATTTTGAGTAAGCAACTACCGTCTTCTCCTTCCCCTCGCATTGTTGGATTTCTCCCAATTGACAGATAGAAGTTTAGGAACCATGTTTACGGAGTCCCAACTTGAACATACTGAGGCTCCTGTCATGGAATTCGTTTTTCTGGTACTCATCGCTCTGGTTGCTATTATTTGCGGTCTTACAATTGAGTGATAAATAGGCATTCCTCATTAAATACACCAATATATTCAAGAAATTTGGCTCTCCCCAATTTGACTATCTGCATTTTGTGATACAATTTTGACTCATCTGGTTTAATATTTCCCGAAAACTAAATAATCATTCGTTGGAGTTTTTTCCATGAAAACGCTGATTTCAATTGTTCTATTTCTCTCTCTCACGGCGGCGGCGCATGCTGGAGTCAAAACTGAGGAAGTCACCTACTCTGCTGGCGGGGTCACTTTAAAGGGTTATCTGGCCTATGACGACTCGATCCAGGGCAAACGTCCCGGCATTCTTGTGGTTCATGAATGGTGGGGGCATAACCAGCATGCCCGCAACAAGGCGGAAGCGTTAGCCAAGTTAGGCTATACGGCTCTGGCGGTGGACATGTATGGCGACGGGAAAACCGCGGACCATCCCGATAAAGCCGGTGAGTTCATGACTGCCGCGTTTGCGGATTGGGAAGGCAGTCAGGCCAAGTTCAACGCCGCCAAAAAACTCCTTAAGGATCATAAGACGGTCGATGCGGGGAAGATCGGCGCCATCGGGTTTTGCTTCGGCGGTGCGGTCTCCATACGAATGGCGCGCGGCGGTGCGGACCTAAAAGGCATCGTGGCGTTTCACAGTGCGCTTCCACTCGAACCGCCTGTCGCCAAAGGTAAGATGACGGCTTCAGTGATGGTCATCAACGGGTCTCTAGACGGCTTTCTTAAAACCGAAACGGTGGCTTCCTTCGTCAAGGAGATGGCCGAGGCCAATGCGGATTTGACTTATATCAGTCTTGCCGGAGTCAAGCACAGCTTCACCAACCCGCAGGCCGACGAGTTTCGGAAAAAGTTTAATATTCAAGCTTTGCAATACGACAAAGAGGCGGATGAGCGGTCCTGGAAAACCATGCAGGCATTTTTCCAGCGGATTTTTAAGTAAAAAGCATGAAGTGTCTGGGGGGGCATCCTGCCCCTCCGGCAATTCATCCGGCCAGAATTAATTTTTCTTTGCCCCTCCCCTGCTGAATCCCTATAATGTCCTCGCACTCCAAATCCACCCACCTCATATCGGGAGATAGCCATGCCTGTTTTTCCGAAGCCTAAATTTGAATTCAATTACAACCTGAATGACGAAAAGGACAATTTTGACGTCTATTTCACGCATCACGAAATTCCCGCCAAGGCCGCAAATGAAATTGATCTCGCAACCTGGAACATCGCCAATCTGGGCCCGCAAAAACGCCGCGACAAGGACCTCAAGCTCATTGCGCACATTTTGTCAAAATTCGACATCATCGCCGTTCAGGAAGTGAATACCAATCTCGGCCATTTCAATAAAGTGATGCAGGAACTGGGTGACAAGTTTGACTTTCGGCTCACCGACTCAGCGGGAAACAGCGAGCGCCTGGCAGTCGTCTACAAAAAGAAAGTTCTTGCGCCTCGAAATCTGTTCGGGGAACTGGACTACAACCCCAACGGGAAAATCGTTGACGGCAAATACGTGGTGTTGCCTAAAAAGCAAAAGTTCAAGCACAAGGGAAAGAAGTATGAGGTCCTCTTCTACAACTTCAACCGCAATCCCTTTCTTTCCACATGGCAGGTTCTGGGAAGCAGCGTCAGCTTTCTCCTGGCCAACGTGCACATTTATTTTGGAGATGATAAAGCAGATTCGGCGAAGTTTAAAAACCGGGTGGCGGAGGTATTTTTCCTGGCAGATTGGGCGCGGCATCAGCAGACCGCGAAAAAACGCGAGAATCTGTACGAGCAAAATGTCATTTTAATCGGGGATATGAACATTCCGAAAATGGAGAGCGACAATCCGGTTTACCGGGCGCTTAAACGCCGGGGAATGGAACCCAGCGCGTTCAGCACGGGAGCCGGGACCACCATCAAGGAGTTCACCCATTACGATCAGGTCGTATTCACCAACAAAAAGTTAAAGGTGACTTTGATTAACAAAAAGCCCGCCACCGTGGTGGATTTCGACAATTTTATTTTTCAGGATTTATGGAACCGTTTCGATGGCGATTCCAAACAGCTGGCAAAATTCAAAGCCTGGACCAAGTTTGCCGTTTCAGACCATCGGCCCTTATTTGTGCGGCTCAAAGTCTGACTCCATCTTTTAAGTATTCCGCCGTTCAAAACGAATCGGAAATTTTTCCCGATTTATCTCATTTCGATGGCTTTCTGATAAAGCTCTTCGTGGAGCGAGAGGACGGATTTCCAATCATGCGGAGGCGTGGTTTCGCGATTGTGTCGGGCGATAGACGTTCGCAACTGCGGATCGGTGACAAGTTGCACCAGATGCTCCACCATTTCCTCATCCGTATGCGCGAGCAACCCTTCCCGGCCATTGTGGATGATCTCTTGAATCCCGCTGTTATTCATTGCCACTATGGGAAGGCCTGCGCAACGCGCTTCCAGAACCGAAAGGCCAAACGATTCATGAATGGTAGGCAACACCGCGATATCGGTTTTGGCGTAAAGAGCGCGAATTTCCTCGCGGGTCTGAACCCCCAATAACTCCACGGTTTTCCCCAGAGCCAACCGGGAGATCAACTTTTCCATTTCCCCTCTCTCCGGTCCACCGCCGGCGACCTTCACTTTCAACTGGATATGCTTCGGGAGACGGGCCATGACTTGGGCGATCATTTTAATCAAAGGAAGGGGACGCTTTTTCCTGTTCAACCGCATCACCGATACGATCCAAACTTCATCCGGGTTTTTACTTTCAGGAATGACCGCCCATTCGGAAGGATCAACGCCATTGGGCAGCAGATGCACGGGGTTTCCTCCTGACCAGCGCCGAATATAAGACGCCGCCACCTCACTGACCGCTGAAAATATAATAGGCCAGCGGGTCCATTTATAGTAAAAATCCAATGCAACAAAAACCGGCTTGAAGTATTTTAAAAGGGAGTGACACGTGATCACTGTGGGCACTCCCATTTTTTGAGCTATATAGGCGCCCCCGTAAGCGGCAGGGGTGACGATACTGCTATGGCAATGAACCAGGTCAAACTTTTCCTCCCTAAAAATGGCGGCCATTTTCTTGAATGCCTTTCGCGTCCAGACAAAATGAAAATAGGGAAACATCGGCGCTTTTAATCGGTGTACGCGAATTTCTTCTGTCACTTTGCTTCCCGGCGTCGGGGTCACGACATGAACCTCGTGACCGTTTTGCATCAACCCGTGCGCCAAGTCGCGCAAATGCATCTCCAAGCCACCCACTCGCGGCAGATACCAGTCACAAATTAAGGCTATTTTGAGGGGTTTGGAGAGATTATTCGCTGGCGGAGAAGTCATCAAGGATCAATTTTTTAATGGATTGGGAATTCTGCTGTTCAGGGGGAGTTTTGCTCTCGATGGCAATTTTTAAAGGACGATCATATTACCATAGATAACATTCCATTCTTGATCCGCAATAACAATTTAATTGCTGTGTTGGTTATTCGATTCCCTTTTTTCCTTCGACGATCATGGCTTCGGCGACTTTATAGGCTGTTTTTGCAATTCTCTTATAAAATTGTTCGTCCTTATCCACTTCCTTGCCATCTATGATGGTCTGAACCAGATCCTCGGTCATTTCCGGATTGGAAAGGATTCCCACCATTGCATTTTTCGCCAGATCGTCGCGGCGGGTGATTCCCGGCACACAAATTGTTTTATCGGCCCCAGGGATACTTCTTCGATAAGGGTAAACGGGACCTCCATTATCTTTTCCGCTCATTTTTTCTCCATCGGATATCCAAGAAGATCGATTATTTAATCAAATCGGGCAGCTGGGTTTTATTGTCGGTGATGGCGGAATCAACCTGACTGCGGGACAAGTTCATCGCATGCCGCAAATCCGCACCCATGAGCTTTACGCCACGGAAATTTGCTCCATTAAGATTGGCCCCCATCAAATTGGCGTCTACGAAATAGGCCGCGCGAAGGTTGGCATTGCTGAGGTTGGCTCCCATGAGGTTGGCTCCCATCAAGTTTGCGCCCATGAGGTAAGAACCCATCAGCTTGGCGCCTTTCAGATTGGCTCTGACTAAATTGGCGCCTTCCAGACTGGCGCGCATGAGATTGGCGCCTGCCAGGTTGCTTTTGGACTCTTCGATTTCCTGAATAAATGATTTGGTTTCATTCGCCATATCTTCTATCTCGATAATTCATTCTACTTTTTAACTGATATTAAGAATATCTTCCCGGTCGAGGTCGTTGATCACCCGCCATTCTCCTCCTCCCTGCCGCACTTTCACTTTCCAGTCTTCCAGCCGGCTGAGATATTCCTGAGGATTCACGTTATCGGATCGCAGTTTGGTGACGTTGAGGGCGATTACGGAAAAGCCGTCCAGGGTCAGATCGAAATCGCGCACAAACCCTTCCGGAAGTTCTTCTTTAAGATCGGAAAATATAAGCGCATATTTTTTCCCCACCCCGGCTTCATTCATGAACTCGACGGCCTGGAGCAATCCACCAGAAATATCCGTGTAGGCACTCCCCTTAATGGATTTCATGAATTGATCCACTTTACCGGCGAACGCCCGCTTTTGCGCATTCGCCACCGAGGGCCGGGAATCGAAAGTCGCCTTGGCAATGATGTCCTTTTCGCTGAAACTGCCGCTGTCTATGCGAGCCACGACCAGGGAATCTCCCGGATCCAACGTCCCCAAGAGATAATTGATGATCTGTTGGGCTTTATCCAACTCCTTGGTGTAAGTTCCGGAGGTGTCCAGTAGCAGGTACACTCCCCTGGAATTGGAGACACTGTCGCTGCACCCGAAAAGCAGAACACTCAATGCAATTCCGATTAGCTTTTTCATTTTGCCACCTCTTCCACCCAAAAATCGGTCTTGGAGTCTACGGTCTGGACCGCCTGGCTTGCAGGCTGTTGGGCTTTCCTTGGCCGTTCCCGGAGAATGCCTTCCAGCCACAGGGGAACGAAGATGAACATGTCGTACACCTGAGTGAGCAACGTTCCCAGATGCCGGAAGATGTTTCCCAGAAGGCGCAGTGTGAAAGCCAGCATGCGGATCAACCAGACCAGCACGTCTCCAAACAGGGTTCTGGCCCCGTGCACCAGGGATTCCAGAGGAATGGCGACAAAGGTCAGAGCAAACGGCAGAACAAACCCCATGATCATCTGCCCCACCATGGGAATCCAGGAGTTCACGCTGGGAGCGGCTGCGACTCCATTCGCCTGAGACAAGGATAGCCGGAGAGCACTCAAGTCCGCTGCGATCTGGTCGCGCATGAAAGCCAAAGACGATTCCATACACGCCAGGGTAAACAAAATTGCAAAGGTGATCCAGATCATGCGATGGCGGAGCCGGTCGTTCATGGCGCCGATGATGGGAAACAATTTGGTAAATCGCAGAGCTTCCATGAGATACAAGCCCATGGATATCTCCACGAAAATGATCACGAGGGCGGCAATGTCTGAAATTTTATATGCGCCGATGCGGCTCGCGGCGCCGACCATTTCCGACATGGGCAGGGCGATCAGGTTGAAGTTGATCACCGCTCCCCCCGCGGCAATGGCCACCACAAACAATGAAACGAAAAACTGGGTGATGGAGGAGGCTCTGAGAGTCCGCTCCGCCTTTTCAGTGCCACCCCGTATTTCTTCATAACGGGACATTTTATGGTCGATGTCCCTGGCACGCTCGGTGAGCGCCTTCATGGATTCTCCCACTTCATCCACCGTATTTGTCAGTTTGCGCCAGTAGGGAAGCGTGGTCTGAAGCAGTTTATGTCGCGTGCTCATGCTGCTCCGGTATTCTTCAAGCGCCTGCTTTTGCTGCTTGATGGATGTCTCGTGGATGTTTTTCAAAACTTCTACGGCAACACCGTTGCCTTTCGTCTCGAGGTGGAGTCTTCCCACCGCTTCCACCGCCTTGACCCAGTCTGGAGGCGGAGGCGCCATCTGCCCGCTTTCCTTATAGTCCTCTTCAATCCTGGCGATTTGATCGGCAATGACCCTCTGAAGTGCCGGATATCCGCCCAGGTCCTTTTCGACCACCGCGTTGACCCGGAAAAATTCTCGTTCCAGCTGACGCTCGACCTGTTCTTTTCCAAGCTCGAGCAGAACTTCCTTATTGCGCGCTCGCAACTTTTGCTCGGTCAACCCCAGTGAACGAGCGGCAAACCGCAGACTGGCGTACACAATCCGCATCACAATATTTATTACTGAATGAACCGTATTGCGTCCCATATACAACCCGACCATCAACAGTAAAATTAAAAGAATCAGAGAAAGCGTCGGTTGCCCGGGAATAATAGTGACGAAATCATTTATTTTCACGTCGTTCTCCCAAAAACGTTTGAAAATCTAATGAAAAAATAATTACGGTTTTATAACCGTTAATTGTCCTCCCGTAATATTTAAAATCCAATGAAAAAATAACCAACGATTTGATAACCGTTTCATTGTGATAAACACTGGAGAGCCTAAATCTCAATTGAATTTATTAATATGACAGAAGCAAATTTCTTGCCAATGTAAGGCACGATTAAAGAAGGAAGGTTTTGATGTGGTTTCAAAAGCCTTTTCAAAGGGGGAATTTTTTGAAGCGAAACGGGAAAGAAATCGAACAGTCTGAAATTTTGCCCAATGTCATATAAATTGCTAAATTTTATATAAAAATAGGGGTAATTCTGGGTTTAGACAGGAAAAATGAGAATATTTTACACAGGCATCCACCGGGCCGGACCCGGCCACTCCATTCTAGCTTTGCGCGCCATTTTGGGCACTATAATTCTTCAACGCGAATTTCGTTTAATCCGCATGCGGAGAACACCCCCTCATGACGGATCACAATCGATTATTTACTTCTGTCCTTGCTTTCCCGAATGATGGCATCGGCATAGTTATACGCCCTCTCAGCCGTCACCTCACAGGAAACGCTGATCTCCCCACTGGCCAGAAGCCCTTGCATCGCCAATCCAGCCAACCAATCCCGCAGGGTGAGTCCTGTGGGTCTCACATCATCTCCACTTTTTACAGTGGTCGTCCCCTCGTTCAGAATGGGGAAAACCGGCCCTCCATCTTCTACAAATCCTGACATGCTACCTCCTTAAGTTAAAATTCCTGAATGTGAATATCATCCGCCAACCGGCCAGGGTATTAGGGATCGTCCTATATAACCTCATTGCAATCAACTGCATATTTGCATATATTTTCCCTTTTAAGAACAAACTTAAATTTGCTGAGTTCGCCTCCACTCCAGGAGCCTCACTCCCCAATCATCTCTCAGGACTTCAACGCTTCAAACTTTCAATCAACTCTATTTGAAATACGGCTCATGGGAACCAATATTATGTCTATGAAAGGGGATTTTTCAGATTTCTCCCTGCACCCAACCATTTTAACGCTGTTAAATGAGGTGATTTATCATGCCAGCCAAGAAAATAAAAGAATTTTTAGACAATCATCAGGTTAAATACATAACAGTCACCCATTCTCCAGCCTATACCGCTCAGCAAATCGCCCAGGCGGCTCACATTCCTGCCAAAGAATTGGCAAAAACCGTCATGGTCAAAATCGATGGTAATATGTCCATGGCCGTGTTACCCGCGGATCACAAGGTGGATTTTGATCTCCTGAAACATATTACAGGGGCGGACAAGGTGGAACTTGCCAGCGAACAGGAATTCAGAGCCCTGTTTCCGGATTGCGAGGTAGGCGCCATGCCCCCATTCGGGAACCTGTATGAGATGGAAGTTTACGTGCATGAGGCGCTTGCGGAGGATGAGGAGATCGGATTCAATGCCGGAAGTCATTCGGAAATTATAAAAATGGCTTACAAGGATTTTGAGCGCCTGGTGAAGCCCAAAATTGTGGATATTTCAATCAAGTAGTTTTCCGGAAGGAGATTTAAGGAAACCCTGCAAGAAGAACAGGGGCAAGCAAAAATAGCAACGGGTTGGCAATATTTGATAAAGGGAAACCATCATCTTGCCTTTGGCCTATTGCTAATATAGAGTCTTGAAAACTTCAAGGAGACGGGTAAAGTGCGTCTGAATCTGGAATTGAAATGGGAAGAGGATCTTTTGGTTTTTAAATGCAAAGAGTGCAATGCGTTGACCCAAAACGAACTCACAAAACCTGAATCAGAAGGAATAATAAAATCCAAATTCCCATATGTAATAAAACCGGGGAATGGAAATTACAACCGCAAAACTGGGCATTTAACATTCCTGACGAAAGGTATTAAAGAAAAGGAATTTTTTAACCTACAAAAAGAAACGGAGATTTCTACCATGCCTGGTCAAGACATTCCTCCAGAACGTCCGCAGGAAGTTCCGCCGCAAAAACCGGACGAAACGGTACCCCCAATCCCCCCGGAAAGAGAAGTTCCTCCCGAAAGACCGGAAGAACAACCCCCTTCCCAGCCTCCCGAGGAAGTGCCTCCGGAAAGACCTCAGGAAGAGCCTAGAAAGAACTCCGAAGGATAACCAGTGATGCAGAATGGATAATATTGGCAAAACTCTTTTCGCACTTGGAGCCATTTTGCTTTTAGGCCTGGCGACAGAGGCTATTGGTCGCCGGACCAAACTGCCCCGAGTCACCCTGCTTTTATTATTCGGCGTACTCCTTGGGCCCGCGGTTTTGGATATCCTTCCAAAATTCATGCAGGAGAGATGGTTCCCTGTCATTACCGATATGGCTCTTCTCATGATCGGATTTCTATTGGGGGAAAAACTCGTATTTTCTTTTCGCGAAGACGCTCGAACAGTACTTTTGATCTCTGCAAGTGTGGTGGTCATAACATCGGCACTGATGCTGGCGGGGCTTCTCCTCATCGGCAGCCCGATAGAAGTGGCTTTGGTACTCGCCGGGATTGCAACTGCAACCGATCCCGCCGCAACAACGGATGTCGTTCTCGAAGTAAAGTCAAAAGGTAACTTTACAAACGCCCTCCTCGCCATTGTGGCCATTGATGATGCCTGGGGGCTTCTTATTTTTAGTTTCATGCTTTCTATCGCTCAGGCCATTCAGGCGCCGGGCAGTGGAGTTGAAATACTGCTTTCCGGTGGCTGGGAGTTGGGTGGTGCCTGCCTCGTTGGTTTTGGTTTGGGCATCCCCATGGCTTTCTTGACCGGCAGGATTCAACCGGGGCAACCCACTCTCATTGAAGCTTTGGGCATCGTTTTCCTTTGCGGCGGAATTGCTCTTTGGTTGGAGGTTTCATTTATTTTATCAGCAATGGTTCTTGGAGGAGTCGTTGCCAGTTTCGCTCGCCATCATGAGCGTCCTTTCCACGCTATTGAAGATATAGAGCTGCCATTCATGGTCTTGTTCTTCGTGTTGGCGGGGGCCTCCTTTCATCTTGTCCCTTTGCACCAGATCGGGCTTATTGGCGGAGCATTCATCCTGCTACGGGTTGCCGGTCGAATTTTCGGGGTCTGGGTGGGTGCGGCCATGAATCATTCCGATCCCAGGTTTAAAAGGTGGATGGGGGTTGCTTTATTACCTCAGGCTGGGGTGGCATTGGGAATGGCCCTCGTCGCCGTGAACCGCTTCCCGCATATAGGAGAAGTCATTTTCCCCATCGTAATTGGAACTACAATATTATTCGAGCTGGTCGGGCCGGTGATGACCCGTATCGCTCTGGTTCGAGTTGGAGAGGTCCCGACAGATCATTGAAGCCCTTCCAAGTTCAGTCAAAATAAACAAATTCTCTCCGGCCCCTGGGTGCTGTCTATATTGACAGAAATTTTACTGCAAAATCTTGACTGGCAAAAATGGCATCTCTAACGTAGTATTCAGGCGGCAATTGAACTTCCATCGGAATTAACTCCAAAATGTTCGGTATGTAAACACTAT
>JAJDBE010000267.1 GCA_029261515.1 Nitrospinaceae bacterium
GCTATCCCGTCTTCCGCAAAATATCCACCATTTGCTTTCGAATGCTCCCCCGCTGGTAAACGATTTCGATGCGGCGGTTGACGGCGCGGTTTTCAGGACTGCTGTTCGGAACTTTGGGCCGGAATTCGGCCAATCCTTCTATCGACAGGTTCTCCGCGGCAAACCCGGTCTGAACGAACATGCGGGCCACCTCAGCGGCGCGGGAGGCTGAAAGCTCCCAGTTGGAAGGAAACCGTTCCGTACGGATGGGAGAGTCATCGGTGTGCCCTTCAATTTTGACCTGATAATTAAACTGATTCAAAAGCTCGAACACCTGCTTGATGACCTTTTTGCCCGCAGGACTCATTTTGGCTTGTCCCGGCGGAAATAAAACCACATCCGCAATAGTAATCACCGCTCCGAGTTCGTCGGAAGAAACCTGTACCTGGCCAGACAGTTTATTCTTATAGACAAATTCTTCGACTTCAGATGCGATTTCCTCAATCTCCTTGGCCACCATGGCGCCGACTTCATCCACGGCGTTGATACTCTCTTCATTGATATTCATATCAATGACATCGAGTCCCTGCCGGGTTCCCGCTTCGGGAATGAAATCGGTACCCAAAGCCGTTTTGAGCGACTCCTTAATCAACCGCCACTTTTCATCCTCAATAGACCCCATCGCAAAAAGCAGGATGAAAAACACCATGAGCAGGGTGACAAGGTCCGCAAAGGTCATGACCCACGGCGGGACCCCTCCCCCCTCATCCTCCTCCTCTTCATCTTCTTCGGCGGGATCGGCGCCTTTTTTCTCTTCTTCTTTTTTTTCTTCTTCAGCCATGGTTATTTATTTCTTTGCGGGTTTCTTGCCTGCTTTATCATCTTCCTTGCCGGCCTTTTTGCCGTGATAAGAATCCAGGAAGTTTTCCAGAACTTCTTTCATGAACCGCGGGTTCACTCCCTTTCGAATATACGAGATGCCTTCCAGCACCAGGTTCATTTCCAGGGTTTCCGTAGCGCTTCTGCGTTTGAGCTTCACGGTCATGGGAATAAAAAACAGGTTCGCCATGACGGCGCCGTAAAACGTGGTGATCAAAGCGATCGCCATTTTCGGTCCGACTGAATTCACGTCCGCCAGGTCGGCTAGCATCTGAATAAGACCGATCAAGGTCCCGATCATGCCCCACGCCGGTGCGAACGCCCCCATCTGATTGAATATCTCCCAACCATCCTTATGCGATTTCTGGATCTGTTTGATCTCCCGTTTGAGCAGGGCATTCACCGTGGCCTCGTCCTTGCCGTCTACGGTCATCTCCAACCCTTTTTTAAGGAATTCGTTGTCCACGTCCTTGAGTTTCGATTCGATGGCCAGCACGCCGCCTTTTCTGGCTACGTTGCACACGTCCACCATGGATTCGATGAGTTCATAATGATCGGATTTCCGCACCAGGAATACCCGGACGAAAAGTCCCATCACCTTCAGCACTTCGTTCATGGGGAACGCGACGAATATCGCCGCAAACGTTCCACCGATAACGATCATGGCTGAAGGAGCACTCCAAAACAGCCCCAATCCGCTGTTCATCAGAATCGATGACAAAACCAGACCAATACCCGCGACAATTCCAGCTAAAGTTGCAATATCCATAAGTTATGAGGGTTGTTTGATTTTTATATTGCCGGCGATAGGATCCACGGCGTGAAACTTGATAATTTTATTGAGCGTGTCCCGGTTCAACACCGTTCCCTTTCTCAGAAGATTGATGCCGGATTCGGAATAAATATCCGAAGCCAGCTGCATTCCTTCGACCAGGGCAAACACCGAACAGTCCAGGGATTTTTCATCATCCGTGTGCATCCGGGTTTCGACATACTCATTCAGATAATTCAACACCGTTTCATCGAAAACCGTTCCCGACTGTTGGTCGATGACGGCAAAAGTATCCGCCGGGGTGCAGTTTGGATTGGATACCCGTGAGTGATCGAAGTAACTGACGGCGGACACGATCCTGGCCCCGATCGGAATGCGGTCGCCATAAAGTCCGTCGGGGGAACCCGACCCATCCACGTTTTCGTGCAGGTGGCGAATGATCGTGGCAATCAATTCAAAACCCGGAAACCCTTTCAACAACATCTCGCCCACGAGCGGATGGTTGGTGCGCATGCGGTTGCGCTTTTCATCCGCCGCTTCGATTCTTTTCTCCGGCGTCGGCAGAGCCACGATTCCCAACTCGTGCAACCGGGCCGCCGTCTTGACGTTGCGGATCTGATATTCGCTGAGGTTCATTTTCTCGGCGATAAAAGTGGATATTTCCGCCACACGCTCGGAATGCCCGCGGTGATCCACCTGATGCAACTCGATGATGCTGGCAAGCAGAGCTTCGGTCGATTCAAAGCGATGCCCCAGTTCCTCCACCATGGAGGATATTTGCGCGTTTTTTTCCTCCAACTGCACGTTGAAATCCGTCATTTCCCTGAGATTGCTTCCCAGGCGCCTTTTATCGGACTGGAGCTCCTCGTTTAATCCCGCCACTTTTTTATGGAACAGCTTCAATTGCTCCAGCGATTCTTCCAACTGCTTGTTCTTTTCGTAAACCGCGTTGTTGAGCTGCGCCACCCGCATCACAAAATTCACGACAAACAAGAGTTCGCCGCGCTTGATCGGTTTGGAAAGGTAGGAATCCGCTCCTGCTTCACTGGCCTTGCTGGCGTAATCCTGTTCCGCCGCGTAATCCGACATGAGGATGACGGCACACTGCGGATACTGTTTTCTGATTTCCCGGCAAACCTCGAACCCGTCCATTCCATTCAGCTGAATATTGCAGAGCACGATATCCGCGCGGGTTTCACGCAATCTTTGCAGTCCTTCTTCGCTGGTGCCGGATTGATAGAACTGAACCCTGGCTCCGCCCAAAGATGGGTCGAGAATCCCTTTGACTACCGTTGACAAGTTTGGATCGTCATCGATACAGAGTATTTTTTTTACCGGTCCCGAAATATCCAAATGCCGAACTCCAAGGTGATCCCTGGTTAAAGAATTAAAACGCGCGTAAAAAGAATAGGAATAAATGTAAATCTATCAAGAAGCCCACTTCGCCCGGAAGAATCCCTCTCTTTTCTTTTCCTTTGAAAGGGTTTTCTGAGCGCCGATATATCTATAAGGTATTGATTTTATGATAAAAACTACGCGTCAGAGAGTCAAGGAAAACTTTTTTCCATCTATGAGTTTGGCAGGAAGGGGCGGTTTTTCAACGGTTCTTGCGGGAGAGTTAAATGCAGATAAATGAAGGGTTTTGAGGGTTCGGGTCGCCGAAATCCGTTTTCCCCCTCAATTGGGGGATTGACTCAATCGTCCTCATCCCCATCCTCTTCAATTTCCGTGAATTGAGTGCCGGCGACACAGCGGAATCCGACTGCGGGATAGCGCTCGGCGGGATCGAAAGAATTACGGAATTTACACTTGGAATGGACCATGTAATTGAGCCAGGAGCCGCCGCGGACGATGCGCTGGGTCGTGTGTTTCGACGCGTAAAGCTGGACGCACCATTCCCAGACGTTGCCGGACATGTCAAAACAGCCGTAAGGCGAGATCCCCTGCTCAAACTCCAGCACCGGGCTGGTCTGCCCCAACATAAAATCCGCCGTATTGGTGAACCCGCTCTGGTACCCCATCGGCTCGCCCCAGGGGTATTCGCGGCCATCGGTTCCCCGCGACGCTTTTTCCCATTCTTTCTCGGTGGGCAGACGTTTTCCCAGCCAAAGGGAACAAACAATCGCTTCATAATAATTGATGCCCACCACAGGCTGATCTTCCTGCTGCGAATACTGGGAAAACCGGGAGCGGTGGTTGGGATCGAACTCTTCGTACAAAGCGTTGGTCACGGGAAATTTCATGATTGAATATTCTTTCAGGTTGACCTGGTCTTCCTCGTCCTTCTCATCCTGATAGATGAACTTGCCCGCCGGGATCGTGACCATTTCACCCCAGCGTTTTATTATGGGAAATTTCACTTTTTCAGGATTTTTGCACTCTGCAAAAAACTCTTTTAGCTCGGCAATGTCATGCAAAGGAGCAAAGTTCTGTGAGTCGACCAGTTCATCGAAATCGATTCCATAGAGAGCCAGAAGCAACTCGATAGCGGCAAACAGGGTGCGGCTGTCGCGCTTTTCCCGGTCCAGAAGATCCCGAATGCGTTGCAGCAGGGTCTCGCGGCCAACGGCGTCGATCACGTCCTGGGTTTTAATCAGCCGGCAACGGGCAAATTGCGGCAGGGTTTCCTTACATTGATACTTCATCAGATGGCTGGTCAGAAGCAGTTTGTCCTGAGAAAGCTCTCTCACCTCGCCAAGACAGTTCCCCGCCAGAAACACCGCCCCCTCTTCCAGAAGAATTTCAAACAACTCGTCTCCCGCCACCATTCCCGCCAGAAACTTAATCGCCTCTTCCCATATTTCCTGGCGGCAATGGGCGCGAACGTGATCTTTCCAACCTGGCAATGTGGCCAGCCAACGGGCAGCGAAATATTCCTGAAAGGAAGGGTGCCGGTACTCGAAGCGCCGCTCCGTCTGCTGAAGACTAGATTCCAGTCCAGCGGGAATCTCTCCGGCGGACGCTCCGTCCACCTGAATTTTCTTTAAGATTTCCTTATCAAACCCCAGCTCCACCTGCTCGAACCGCTGGGCGTGCCCATCCTCCAGCAACTGAAACGAAACCTGCATCATCCAGTTCAAGTGGCTTTTCTCGATCTCCTGTTGCGGGTTATCTTCCGTTGCTTCCGGAACAGGGGTCACATAGGCTTGATACAAATCCGCGCGGTTGACAAGTCCTTCCAGGAGTTCCCGTTCTGACAGCTTGCGGATCAGGTTCAATAAGATGGGCGTCTGTAACAGTTCGGGAGCATAAGCAGCAAGAGCGGGCAGAACCTTATTTTTAGCCGCATCCTCCAGATAGGCATTGCGCAGTTTCTCGCTGATCGGATCGAACTCGACCTGAAAACCGGAGTCCTGGCCCTTTTTGACCACAGAATCCGTCGCCAGCGGCCCAAGATCAAACTTGCGTGTTGCCAGAACCACGAAATTGCTGCGGAAGGCATTGTCATCGACAAATGTTTCGAAATAGACATGAAACCGGTCTTCCGGATGCAATTGATCCAGCCCGTCCAGGAGAAAAATGATTTTGCTGGTTTGCTCCAGCAAGGCAATCGTCCGGCGCAGGATTGCTTCGTCCAACTCCAATTCGGGAAATTCTTCCCGCTCCAGTAACACGGTGTCCAGAATTTCCTGGGTAACCGATTCGTAGAATTTCGCAAAACCGGTTCCTTCCGGCAACGATCCCAACTGAAAATACACCGGCAGAGGGTAAACCGGATGCGGTTCCCGCAACAGCAGAGATTCCTGATAGCTCTTAAGATATGTGGTTTTGCCCATGCCCGACCCGGCCTCGAGCAGGGTCTTCAGTTCGTTCACCTCCAGCAGATCCTCGTGGATGGCTCGCGGTGAGGGAAACACCTGCTCCTGTAAACTCTGGCGGTGATGAATGGGGTTGGTGTCGAGAAGCATCCGGGGAATGCTGTTCTTACTCCGTTTGCCTTCTCCGAGAGCCTCATCCAGCCAGACAGACACGATTTTAAGCTGGTGCTTGCGGTAGGTTTCGATCACCCACTCCTGGGATTCCTCCAGTTTGGGCTGAACGACCGGAAGCTCGTCTCCCTCGGGACGGGGAACCGGCAAATCATTGGTTTCGCTCATAAGACAGGTTCTTTATAATCAATAAAGTTGTATTCTAAAATTCTATCATATCGAACTCAAGGAAACCCCTTAATCCCTCATGATCCCCATCGGCGACGACAATCCACACCGCAACTTCCCGCTGGTGACGCTTCTTTTCATCGGCGCCAATGTTCTCGTATTTTTCTATAGTTTCAGCCTGCCGATTCAACCAGACGCCGTTTTCGTGCAGTATGGCCTGGTGCCTTACGAACTCACCCACGCCCCATTTGCCGCCTATCCCAATATCTATTCC
>JAJDBE010000268.1 GCA_029261515.1 Nitrospinaceae bacterium
GAGAACACTCTCCCTCGGAAGCAACTTTTCGCGCAAGAATTAACTTTATTACTTAACCAATGCATCTTAACCATTAGAAAAATCACAATATTATTGGATTGACACGCATACAGGCAATTGCGAGCATTTCTCGCAGTATTCAGTATTGTGTCAGGGGGCAGAGATGCCCAGAAATTCCATTTCCGTCATATTCGCGCTCTGTTTCATCGCCGGCGCGCTCAGCTGGTCTTTGCCGGCACGCGCCCAGCAAGCCGATGATTTGGACATCGAGGACTGCGACCCGGACATTCAGGGCTGGCTCTGCACATGGGGAGAGGATAGTGGATTCCAGGGCCAGGGCGATGGCGGCCAGGGTCAAGGCCAGGGTGATGGTTCTCAGGGCTCTGGCGACCAGGGCTCCGGCGCCCAGGGCTCAGCGGGTTCGGATCGGCGGCTGAAGCGGGATATCGCTCACATCGCAACCCTTCAGAGCGGCATCAGGATTTATTCCTTCCGCTATCGCTGGAGCGAAACGGTCCATGTCGGCGTTATGGCCCAGGACCTGCTCGCGCACCCTGCCACCCGCAATGCGGTCATCCTGAAACCGCAGGGTTTCTATGCCGTCAACTACGCCATGCTGGGCCTGAAGATGACGACCCTTGACCAATGGCGCTCGCACGGCATGGCTTCCATAAAGCTTCGTCCGGCATCTTCAAAAGCTGGCAAGACGGCAGCGGTGCTTAACCGTTAGAAAATCCGTGAACCGGGCATTGTCCGGCGCAAACGGGCGCCGCAGTCCATGCACCGCTACCGGTTCAGCCTGATCTTCATATCGTCAGTCACGAACTGCCAATAGTGCTCGGTGGCAAGGTCCAGCCGCGTGATATTACGGTAGTCGGCTTCAAACCAGACCGGACCGAGATTGGACAGGGCGATCTCATCCTCATAGACAAGTTTGTCACCGCGCCAGCCCCTGAGATGCAGCTTCTCTCCATTGGCTCGTTTCCAGGCGACACCGAAACTCCCGCCCGCGAAATCGAACCCTTTCTCATGGGAAATCCTGGCGGGATGGCCGGAACTGTTATAGGCGACATAATCTCCGGACACCGAATTGTTGGCATATGCGCGCCCGACCCTGAGCGCCACCATGTTCCACCAGTCAAGGCCGCCAATGCCATTGGGCATTTCGCGAAGGCGTCTTGGGGTCACGTTCTCAAAATCCAGGATTTTTTCGCGCGACAATTTTTCCGGCTGCCGTTCGGATAGCCGTATCGCGGAGAGCTGAACCGGCACGTTGCCGACCTCGACCATGCGCCTGATCGTACTGGCGGGCGACCCGGTTCTTAACTCGACAATCCAGTTCCCGGCCGATGCGGGAACCGAGAACCGGCCGCGATTGTCGAGCGGCACAGCATGCTCTCTGCCCTTAGGATCAATCGCAATGACGTTGACGGTCTCTGAGTCCGTGGCCTTGCCCGTCCTGGGCGGCGCGATACCGCCATGGATAACCAGGTCCTGAACCAGACCCACGGGCCTGAAGGGGGGATCGCCGACGATATCGGCGACGGAGCCCGTCAATTCACGAAATTTGAGAATCTGCCTCAGATTGTCCGTCGTGGCGGACCATCCAGGTGGAACCTGAACATCGAAACTGTAGCGTCCGCCCCGGGTAATGACTCCCTCCTTGACGTTTTTGGACATGGGGAAGTTAGCGAAGCCGTTGAAATTCGACCATTTCAACGCCTTCTTGCCCTGGTCGTCCTGCATCAGAACAGCCACATTTTCCAACGGCCGGTCGGCCACGTCATATTCGCCATTGCGGTTCACATCGTGGAAAATGAAGCTCGAAATATTCAGCTTGCTTCCCCGTGGAGCGGACCAGTCGCTGCGCGGGGCATAAATCTTCTCGATTGAAGAATCAGGCGCCGCGCTGATCTGGGTTGCGGCAAAAACCGGCATCAGCGCCGTCAGCGCACCCAGGAAACCCGGCCGCGCAACCATGCGTGAGAATTTTCGCAACAACACCATGTTCGAACCCAGTCCGAATAAAAAACGGATATTTCATTCTACTGATTTCGATCAGGTGAGGGGTGTCCGGGGTGCGCCTATGCTTAATGGGAACGTGAAAATTCAGAACCGTGCCGGCACTGAGTGCGGCACAGCTACTCCGCCTTCATCTTCCGTGCCACGCGGGCATCGAACTTGTCGACATGAACGACCACACGGTTGTGGGTGCCGGCGCCGATCTCCTCAACCTCGTCTTCGGCGCGCACCTTCAGTTCCAGATGGCGGCCGTCGACCTTCACCAGTTCTGCCGTAGCTGTCACCTTCATTCCAACCGGCGTTGAGGTCGGACTCGATAACCTATAATATTTGCGTCCCTAATCTCAAACATCCGGACTGACGAGTGTATAGATATCCTGACCATCAGCAGTCTCACGATGAATATTCAGGCCACGATTCTGAAGGCGCGTGATCGCGCTCTTTACTGAGTTCGAAGTCATACCGGTTTCCGCAATTAGATCCTTAAGCGAGGCCCCACTTGTTTTTTCTATGGCTTCCAGCACTTGGCCAGTCTTGCCGCCGGGTCGTTCAGTTTGCAGCTGTTTGGTATTAATTTGGGCATTGATTGTTGGGGGTTTCTGATCATCCCCCTGCCGATCGACCTTAAACATTTCAGTTCCTGAAAACTGAATACGCACGAACGCTTCTTCAGCCATAAAACCTGAAAGAAATGCAATAAAGGCAACCATATAAGGGCTAAGTTCTACCTGCCCAGCCGAGCCAGTGGATCCTTGCGTCAACATCAACATGCCCGCGCCCACAAACAGAAATATTGCTACAGCAGCAGCTACGCCTTCGCCAACATTGACAGTAAGTCGCAGAGTGCCTGTACCTTCATGCCCACGTAAGAATTTCCTAGTGAATGCAACGATAGAACCTAGCCCTCCCGTTGCGATAGTCACTATCAATGTCAAAATGATTGTTGGAATTTGTATAAAGGCATAAGGAATACCAGCTAGAGAATTTTCAAACGATGATATTATCGCCTGATGCTCATCTTTTAATTTATTTGATAAGTTAGATAAATTTGAATTATTTTTCTTATTATTAAGCTTTAAAAACTCTTTTTTATCTACTATTTTAGCAATATTAAGTTCTGATTCTTTATTTATTTGCAATAATTCACGTTCATTATTTCTTAATATTGATAATTCTGATAATTTTTTTGTAATAAAATTTGTAAGATCTTCCCTATGATTGGTTGTTGAGTTATCTGCAAACTCGACAGTTGCCAGTTTTTTCACTAGCCGATCTATTTTAACTGAAAAAATTAAATTTTCAGCTCTATGTAGTTCATTGAATGAATCAATATATTCTTTGAATATTATATCCGTATTTTGAGTAATCATTGTAGCAATTGGAATAAATATTGCAATCTGTTGTGATTTTATAATAGAAATGTTTCCATCAGTTTTTGATCTCGTTAATTCCTGTGCAGTTAATTTACTTTCCAAAAGTTGCAATTGATCGTTTTGTTTTTCAATTATACTCTCAATTTCTGCAATTCTTTTTGTGCGAAAAATTAAAGTATCCAGACTTCCAACTTCAGCAGCCAACTCATTGCCAAGATTAACGCGAGAACTGTACGCTGAAAAACCTATAAAAACAGAAGACAAAAAAATTATATAAAAGACAATAACCAATAATCCTGTAAAAAATTTATTCATTCCCGTAACTTGTTTAGGAGTATTTGCGCTGTCACTCATCAGATGTCTCTAAATTTCGATTCGCCTTTCTGATTTGCAACATTACAACTGCTATGTTGCAACGGACGAATCCCAAACAACGATTATTATTCCACAATAATCACAGTTTAGTAAATGACAATATATAATATTTGTTTATTTGATTATTAGGCTGAGCAATCTATACAAATGTTGGATTCTGAAAAACTAGGTCAACGACTCATCTTCCGCGCTACGCGCGCATCAAACTTGTCTACATTGACGACGATGCGGTGATGCATGCCGGCACCTATTTCCTCAACCTCGTCTACGGCCCGCACCTTCAGTTCCAGATGACGGCCATCGACCTTCACCAGTTCTGCCGTAGCTGTCACCTTCATGCCAACCGGCGTTGCGGCGATATGGGAGACATCGAGATGCGTGCCGAGACTCTGTTGACCTTCAGGTAAATGCGGATCGATCGCCGCCAGGGCCGCCGCCTCGATTACATTGATCATCACCGGCGTGGCCAGCACGCCCACCTTGCCGCTGCCGACGCTCTCGGCGGTGTGCTCCGGGCCGACGACCAGTTCAGCAGTACCTGTCAGGCCGGGTTTCAGAGGTGTCATTGATGACCCTCATGCGCCCAGTCCCAGTAGAGCTCGCGGGCGCGGGTGTAGAGTGGGCCTGGCTGCAGGTCGCGCTGCTGGATTTTGGTCACCGGCATCAGCTTGAAATAATTGCCTGAGGCAAAAATCTCATCCGCCTCCTCGAAATCTTCGAATGTGAGCGAGCGCTGATGCACTTTATGTCCCGCCTCTTCCAGCAGCTTGACGGTGCGCTGGCGCGTGACGCCATTCAGAAACGTGCCGTTGGGAAAAGGCGTGTGCACCTCGCCGTCCTTGGCCATGAACACATTTGCCGTCGCCAGTTCCGCAACGTGGCCGACAGGGTCGAGCACCAATGCATTGTCGAACCCCTTCTCCGCCGCTTCGGCCAGCGCCCGCGCCGAGTTGGGATAGAGGCACGAGGCCTTGGCGTTGACGGTTGCCTGATCGACCGCCGGGCGGCGATAGCTGGAACGGGTGACGGAAAAGCCCGCCGGCTCGGGCATGGGCAACTCGTAAACGCACATGCAGAACACCGTGCTGTCGGGGTTGGGCGGCACCGAGAAGCGCCCGCCATCCTGCGCCCAGTACATGGGGCGGATATAGAGTTCGGAATTGTCCGGGAACTTTGCAATGCCGTCTCGCGCAAGTTCGAGTATCTCACCGGTTTTACGGGTGGGCTTCAGCCCGAGCGCCAGCGCGGAATTGTTCACCCGTTCGCAGTGGGCTTCCAGATCTGGCGTCACCCCTTCAAATGCGCGCGCGCCGTCGAACACGGTGGAGGCGAGCCACGCGGCATGGTCGCGCGGGCCCAGCAGCTGCGGGTTTCCCTCGCTCCAGGTCCCGTCGAAAAACGTCCAGGTCTGCGACCACTCGGTCATGGATTGTTCCTCTTACACCATCATCGCAAAACGCAGGGGGCAAGGTAGCGCCGTCACGCACGAGAGGCCAGCGAGGAAATGCCGCTATACACCCACCCGGCCAAAGCCGGGCAGCTTGAGGGCAGGATTGCGGAAATCTATCCCGACGACCGCGCCGAGGATATTGATCTCCAGCCCCTCGACCCAGGCGAGGGTCAGCCCGGCATAACCGCCGAGCGAGATGCGAAACCCGGTGCCTGAGGGCACGATGGAGAACCAGCGCCCGTCATAAGGAAAATCCTTGCCGA
>JAJDBE010000269.1 GCA_029261515.1 Nitrospinaceae bacterium
AAAAACTCTTCCCCCTGCTGATAATTAAAATAAAGACCGGAAATGGGACCATTGCGCCAATCGACGATGCCAGAAGGGATATTGCTCTTTTTCCCGATCAGAAACGAAACCTGGGAGCCGTCGTCCTCGGAGGTGACCACCCGGCCAAAATAAGGCTCCTGAATCAGTTCCAACAAGGCCTTGTCGGTCTCCTTGCGGATATCGAACACCCGGTGCGCCACGGCCTCATCGGACACCAGCGGCTGGCGTTCCTCATGATTCCATTCGTTGACCAACTGCGAAGTGATTTCCCTGGCCGCCAGATTGGCGGAGATTTTAGAGGCCTGAACCTGCGGCAGCTCATTGCACAGGGATTCTATCGTCCTGGTAAATAACGCTTCTTCTTCCTCAATCAGTTTTCGGTCCTGTTCCGATAGTTGCATGCAATATCCGGTTAAGGGGATCGGCCTTCCCATATAGAGGACGATCTAAAACTTACTAATCTAAATGAGAAACTCCTGCAGGGTCAATGGTAAAAATCATAAAATGATTTTTAAAATACCGGAGATTCCGATTTCCCAAAGAAACCCTTTCAAAACAAGGAAATTTTTTATATGATGGTTGGCAAAATTCCCATTTTATTTAAATCCAAATAGTTACCGTATTCAGGAGCAATTATGAAAACCTACGAAGATCTGGCGGGAGACGGCGGCTCGAACATCATCAGCCAGGTGGTTTCCCAACGAGAGAAGCTTCGTTCCCGTCTGGATAAAATCAAAAACAAGGTGGCGCTGATGAGCGGCAAAGGCGGCGTCGGCAAAAGTTCCATCACCGCCAATTTCGCCGCCTGTCTGGTCGATCAGGGATACACCGTCGGCATTCTCGATGCGGACCTGAACGGCCCCAGCATCGGTCACTTGCTCGGTGTTGGCAACGACCAGAAACTGCAGATTGATGAGGACGGCATTCAACCTGGTCAGGGGACGCTCGGCATCAAGATCATGTCGATGGACATGCTGGTGTCAAACCCCGACACTCCGGTCATGTGGACCGAAGAAGGCGGCGCTACAGCAGTTTGGGTGAGCACGATGGAGTCCACCGCATTGAGAGAACTGCTGGCGGACACCAACTGGGGCGAACTCGATTTTCTATTGATCGACATGCCTCCTGGCAGTGACCGCATGGACAATATCCGCGATCTGATTCCGGAACTGGCGGGCGCGGTGGAGATCACCATTCCTTCGCCGCTGTCGCAGCACATCGTCGCCAAGTCCATCACCAAAAATAATACGATGGGCGTTCCCATCATCGGCCTGATCGAAAACATGGCCACCTATGTGTGCCCGCATTGCGATCAGGAAGGCAAACTGTTCGAGGGCCAGGATGTATCCGAACTGGCCGATCGGAAGGGAGTCCCCTTGATCGGCAAGATTCCCTTCGATACGCGGGTGTCGCGCAAAACCGATTCAGGCAACCTCTTCTACACCGAAAATAAGGATTCCATCACCGGCAAAGCCATTGCCGAGGCGGTGGAAAATATCCTCAACTTTATTGAAAAAAAATCCAAATAGGGGGATTAATGAAATTCCTTTGCATACCTTGTGACGAGCAGATGGAAACACAGACCGACGGCATCATGCCGGATGAGTCTAAAAACCTGGCCATGAAGTTCAAGTGCAAAAAATGCGGCCACATGATCGCCATGCTGACCAATAAATTCGAAACCGAATTCGTCAGCAAGCTCGGCGTTGAAATGGGTGGCGCGTCCGCCGATGGCAAAGCACCTCTCAGCGTCGTCGGTTCGCAGTTGTCTCAGGCCAAAAAAGAACTGGACCGTGGCAAACCGGAAGACAACCTGGTGTGGACGGAAGAAGCGCAGGAACGGATCAAGCGCGTTCCCTTCTTTGTTCGCAACATGGCCAAGAAAACCGTCATCAATTTCGCTCTGGAAAAAGGCGCCACACTGATCGACGGCAAATTGATGGACGAGGTCCGCGAAAAAGTCGGCATGTAGGGCCACCCCCGTGGCCTGGGAACGGGAGCAATTTTTACGCTACCGGAAAATCGAAGCTAAAAAAGCCATCAAACGCTCTTTTTAATGAACTCACCTTCCAAAGCCCGTATTGTCGGTAGCGCTCCAATTCTGCTGGTGGCCGATGTCGAGGCTTCGGCTGATTACTACCGCGATAAGCTCGGGTTCCACTACGAGAGCTTCTGGGGAGAGCCGCCTTGTTTCTGTATGCCCAAACGGGATGACTTTCTTGTCATGCTGAGTCAGGTTGAAGACCCCAAACACATCGTTCCGCACTACAAAGTGGTGAACAACATGTGGAATGTGTATTTCTGGGTTGATGATGTCGAGGCCATTTATCAGGAATTCAAGCAAAGCGGCGCCAAAATTGACTACGAGCTGTGTCTCCAACCCTACGACGTGAAAGAATTCGGCATTCAGGATCTGGATGGGTACGACATCGCCTTCGGTCAGGATCTGGATTTTTTCCCTGATAAAAACAGTTGACCCCGCCCTTTATTTAATCTTCCCTAAATAATTTGTCATTTCAGGCTTTATGAAGTCATTGCATTTGCTCCACGGTTTTGCCTGATGTATATTAAACACCCCTGCAAGTACTCGAAAACATTGCGGAAAGAGGGACCATGAAAAAAGTTGCGATAACACTGGCCATTCTATTTGGAGCGGTGATCCTCATCGGGCTTATCCTTCCCACAGGCTACGAAGTGTCACGAACAACCGTGATTAACGCCGAACCCGAAAAAATTCATTTATACGTCAATGACCTTAACAAATGGGATACCTGGGAGCCGTGGAGGGATGAAGACCCCAGCCTCGTCATCACCATTGGAGACAAAACTTCCGGCGTGGGAGCAAATCAGTCCTGGGTCGGCAAAGATGGCAATGGTTCCTTGACCTTCACCCAATCCTCGCCGCAAAAAGGCATTGAATACGAACTGCAATTCAACGACGGCATGTACAAATGCGCTGCCGCCCTTCAATACGACAAAAAAGGCGAAAATACAGAAGTCCTTTGGACCATGACGGGAGATATGAGTTTCCCGGTGGTTGGCGGCTACCTGGCGTTGATGATGGACTCTATGGCGGGGCCGATGTTCGAGCAGGGGTTGGACAAGCTAAAAAAAGTGGCCGAAGGGGAAAGCAATTAAAAAAGAAATACCGGTTAACTCACGTCCCTTTCCTGCGCCTTCTTGTTTGGCCGGCCAAATAAGGGGGGTTTGGGTTCCGGCTTTCTGAGTGGCAGGCGGTTCATGAATTCATCGTAATCAATTTCTTCTTCAGGGGATTGGGTGTAGATTGGAACGACTTCCTCTTGTTGTTCCGCGGCAATCGGTTGCGCAACGCGGACTTCATCCATGCGCCCGGTCCAAAAGAAAACGATCATCACAAATGTGATCACCGCGGCGGCGGCCTTATAAAGAGAACTCCGTTTTACAGGAAGTGATTTTACGATGGGGGTAAAATTACCATTCAGCCCAATCAACCTGCCGGCTTTTTTGAGGACTTGCCCGTTTCCTGACCTTCGAGCCTGGCAACCCTCTGTTCCAGTTCTTTGATCTTCTCTTTTTGCAGTTGGATAATGTATTCTTTGTCCTTCAGCATTTCCTTCTCCCATTGATCCAAAGGAACATTATCCGTTTCCAAAACGCTTTTATCAACAGGGAATTTCCTTATTTTATCCACCTCCAACCCGTCCCCATTAGGCAAATCATGCCGCAATCCGGAAACCAGCCAAGTCTCGGTGGTATTCAATGCACGCGCCAACTTGTAAAGGGATTCCACGCTCGGACGGGTTTTGCCGTTTTCCCAGTCACTTATGTCCGGAGGATGGCACCCAACTCGCCGGGCCAATTCCTTGGCCTTGATGCCCAACCCTTTCCTGCACGCGACAATTCTGGATCCTATTGATTCCATGAAGTGAAGAACCTGTAGATTTTTCTTGATAATTTATTAACTA
Source organism: Nitrospinaceae bacterium (assembly GCA_029261515.1). Classification (GTDB taxonomy): domain Bacteria; phylum Nitrospinota; class Nitrospinia; order Nitrospinales; family VA-1; genus JAJDBE01. The sequence goes on from JAJDBE010000269.1 coordinate 3,969, forward strand.
TATTGCTAATATAAAAACAAATAATTAGTCATTTGATTATTTTACAATTTAAACCAAAACCTATATTAAATCAACACTTATTTTTTTTCCGCAAATCAAATTTTATAAAAAATAGGGTATAGATTAATTTTAATCGGAGAAACTGTCAATAAAATAAGCATTTTCCCTATTCCTGAATAAAATAAAGAAATTGAGCGGAAAATCTTCAAATTATACGGGGAGATAATTTATGCAAACTGACGAGCAGAGGACCAATGGATTAAGGACTTTACTGGGGAAACAGGTGACTCTGTTCTGTGTGAATTATATTTATACAGGCAGGTTGACGGAAGTGAATCGGGATTGTGCCACCTTGTCCGACCCGGCAATTGTTTATGAGACCGGACCGCTCGACAGCAAAAAATGGAAGGACGCGCAAAACCTTCCGGGCAATTGGTATGTCCAGTTGAATTCGATTGAATCTTTCGGGTTACTCAAATGAGCCGGCGCAACCGGGTGCGTTTGAAATTATGGGTGAGGTCGGCTTCCGGTTCCAAAGATTGGGCAATTTCCTGGTCCGGCCCCTTCGTTGTCAAAAAGCTTTTTTCAATTTCGGGAAAAAATTCCTGCACAGCTTCCTGGGTGGGATGCTAGCGTAATGCCCACCTCCCTGGAAGGTAAAGACATTTTAATAAAAGTAGACTCACCTCAGGGTTTAGAGGCCTGCATTCGACCCCAAAGCGGACATTATGAAAGTGGTTCCCTTAATCTTTATAATATCCAATATGGGAGCCAAACAGGCTCATTATAAGAAAAGTAAGCGTCCATCCAATGACTACTAAACAATAGGTATCGCATAAGGAAGCCTATAAATGAGCGAAGAAACAACATTGCACTTTTTCTGCGGAAAAATGGCAGCTGGAAAATCCACTCTGGCTAAAAAATTGGCCGAGGAAAATAATGCAATTTTACTTGTTGAGGATGAATGGCTTTCACAGCTATTTCCTGGTGAAATTGCGACTATTTCTGATTACATAAAATATGTTCCTCGCTTGAAAAAAGTAATATTTAGTCATGTGATATCTCTGCTGTCTCACGATGTTTCTGTTGTGATGGACTTCCCGGCAAATACGGTAGATCAACGACAATGGTTTCGTAGTCTCTATGAAACAGCAAATGTGGCACATACCCTTCACTACCTAGACGCAAGCAATAAGGTTTGTAACCAGCAATTAAGAGAAAGAAGCAGGGGGAAACCAGAAGGGAGTGCATTTACTACAGATGCTGAATTTGAGGCAATCACAAAGTATTTTCAGCCTCCTTCAGAAAATGAAGGTTTCAACATCCTTATACATAAACACGAGCATGTCTAACAAACACATCAAACTTGCTCACTTCGATCGCTGGAAGTTTGTACCTCGCGCCGTTGATGTGGGGCGTTAACCTAATGTCCGCTTCTGGCCGTTAGCGGACGTATAAGTATTTAGGCTAATTCGACCACAATATTCTGATATTTTTTACACTCGCGCCTTTTTACACGCCTCGCATTGACAAAGCTTCAACGAGAAATCACCTGCATTGAAAAGTAGGAAAAGAATAACGCCTCACTTGCCAAGGAAGATTTTGGCTAATTGAGGGTGTCAGTTTCAAGTAGGGTGCTGCCGGTCTTCGCTCGGTCGGGGAGTGCCGTTCACTTTGTTGACGGATTGAAGGCCGTGAGTGGCCGCCTTCATGAGGGGCACCAAAAGGGAGGGTTTGAAATTTTCCAGCGGGTGGTGGAGAAAGTTCTGTACTTCCCTGCGCAACTCGGTGAGTTCCGATTCGATCGCGGAAACCTCTTTCTCCAGATCTCTGGTTGCCCTGTCGCGGATACTGCGTATCTCCTCGATTTCGGTTTCATCTTCGGATTTCTGGACGTACATCGTCAACCCGGCGGCTATGGTGAAATCCACCACGGCCACCGCGAACGCCGCGCCTGGCTGGCCCCACACCGTTTCCAGCAGAAAGAATGCCGCACCATTCAGCAGGGCCAACCCGAACACAGCGATCAGGCCCGCCAGACTCATCAGACCGGTTTTTCGGCTCATTTGCCTGAGTTGAGCACGGACCAGGAGTTTTTCGGAGCGTCCTACCAGACGCGCGAGGTTGAAAAGCCGTTTCATGGGATGTCTCCTAGCGGCGCAGGATGAACCCGATTACCATGCCTGCGGCGAAGGAACCCAAAAGCGCGAGCGCTGGCCGGTCGCGCGTCACTTTTTCGACTTCACCCGCGAACTCCTTGGCCACCCGCCCGGCTTCCCGCACGCCAGTGTTGTCCAGAAGCGCTTCTTTAATGGACTCGCCGTCCAGGTTGTCCTTGAAAAAACCCTCCGCTTTCTTGGCGGCGGCCATCACCTTTTCCTGTTCCACGTTCAGCGCTTCCATTGCTTTTCTGAGTGCATCGACTTCGTCTGTTGCGTTCTTCGATTTAGCCATGAGTCATTCCTCGAATTGAGAGTTACTATCCAGTGCTTTTTTGATACGCAGATATCCTTCCCTGACCTCGGAGCCCAACGACCCCACTGCTTCCTTGATCCGACCCATCGAATCGTCCAGTTTCGCCCTGGACGAAAAGTCCACCCTCTTGTTTTCCAGTTCTTTTCCACTTTTTCTGCTACTCTTTGGTACCAAGATGAAATTTAAGGGATATTTCGTCACGCTTTTGCCACAGGTCCTCCAGGATTCGGTCGAAATCAAACATCCGTGCTTCCCGTTTCTATTTACTGATCATGGATTGCCAACCGGAAACAATCCATTCGCCTGGTTCGAGAGATACCCGCCACAGTGAAACACTGGGGAGGGCCTCCGCTCAACGGATGAGAGACACAACCTATTTCATTTCAGCGGCCTTTCTCTGATCGAACTCCTCTGCGAGTTGGTTCGTCTTTTCATCATCGATTAGTTTTTTTGCCAACTGGAAAACTTCGTTTTGTTCTTCTTCAATGTGATGTTCCAATTCTTCTTTGAGCGTTTTAAACTTTTGCAGCCAGCCGCTGCTACTCATGTCCAAATCCGTGAGTTCTTCGATCTGGTCCGCAGCTTCCTTGTGCTCCGAGATGCTGTGCCTCGCCTTTTCCTGACCATCGGGTTTCTCAATCAATGCACCATAGAAGGTCTGTTCTTCCGCCGCGGCATGAGCCTCAACCTCGGCCTTGAATTCTTCAAATAGCTGACGGCGGTCCCTGCTATCACCGGTTGTATCGGCCAGCCTGGCGGAAATTTCCTTCTGTACTTCGTGGTCCTGCTTGAGCCGTTCATAAATATCCATGATTGTGTTCTCCAATTTTCTTCGGACGCAAAAATCTTTAAAAAATTACTATTTATTTTTAAGCAATTTTTATGCCGACTAAATTTTCGGGTATCTACCGCGATTTTTTTTGATACAACCCTTTGTTATTACTGGTGGAACCGTATTCTGGTATTTAAACGACGGCACGGACGGGGGCCAATGCGTGAAAATCTAATGCGGTGGCTGGGTCATGTCAACTGGGTTCTTGAAAAACGGTGGATATGACCAGTGGAGTAAGGAGTGAACTCGATCAGTTCAGGAAGAAAATCGAATTATTAAGGAGAAAGAAATAATCAGACAGGATGAGCAGGATAAAAGCAAAAAAAATTAGAACCGTAAAAACGAAGCGGGAAACAAACCACGGGCTAAGACGCCAAGGAAACTTGAAAACTCAATGCGGTAGCTCGCCAATTAAATGAACCGCCACGAAAACGTTGCAGAATGAAACGCCAGCAGAAAGATCGAGTTCATGTGTTGCGTCGACCGGTTGAATTCGCAGCTGTTCGCGGACGTATAAGTATTTAGGCTAATTCGACCACAATATTCTGATATTTTTTACACTCGCGCCTTTTTACACGCCTCGCATTCGCAGAGTTTGCGCAGCAGTTCGTGCGGATACAGGCCCGTATCGTGTCCGTCGCTCCACCAAAACTGAACTGCATACAATCCTACGGACTTGATATTGACGGGCCGGATGGAATCGGGAATCGTGCCCGGCTTGATTCTTTTCTCTCCCGTCCACTCGTCGATGCAATTGGCGCAGGGGCATTTTTCGCGCAGCATTTTCACCGGATAAACCGATTCATGCCCATCCGTCCAGGTGATCCCCAGCGTGGTCTCGTCCACCTGATGCACTTTTTTCGGCGAAGGATAATTGGAATCCACTTTTACCTGTTCCGTCATGGATCAACCCTTCCAGGCAAGGTCAAACGAGGATTCGGCCTTATCTTCTTTTAACTGGTTGATGCTCACCTGCGCCGCCACCTGTCCTGCCAATTCCTTGTAGGCCATGCTTGCAGGCGATTCGGGGTGGCTGAGAATGACCGGCGTGCCGGAGTCCCCGCCTTCAACCACTTCGCCGACGATAGGAATTTCTGCCAGAAATGGAATCTTAAACGTTTCAGCGAGTGTCTTGCCGCCGCCGCTTTTAAAGATGTAATGCTTCTTGTCACAGCCGTCGCAGACGAAGTAGCTCATGTTCTCCACGATTCCGAGCAGCGGCACTTTGACCTGTTGAAACATCTTCACGCCTTTGTCCGCGTCGATGAGACTGACTTCCTGCGGCGTGGTCACCACCACCGCGCCGGAAAGCGGTGCTCGTTGCGTCAATGTGAGTTGCACATCGCCCGTTCCCGGAGGCAGGTCGATGACCAGATAATCCAGCTCTCCCCAGTCCACATTCTGTAAAAATTGCTGAATGATGCCGCCCAGCATCGGGCCTCTTAGCATTAAAGGTTGACCCTGCTTGGTCAAAAACGCCGCCGACACCACTTTCAATCCGTATTTTTCATGCGGGAAAAACTTGTTGTCCGGTCCACCTTTCGGCGGAGTAATGGGGATTCCCAGCATTTGTGGAATACTCGGCCCGTAAATATCGGCATCCATCAACCCCACGCTGGCGCCGGACAATTTCAGGGCCAGGGCCAGATTAGTGGCCACGGTCGATTTGCCGACCCCGCCCTTGCCGCTGGCAACAGCGATGATGTTCTTGACCCCGGTCAAAATCGGCTGGCTGTGCTCCGAAGAGCGCACCACTGCCGTCATATTGACCGAGACACTGGTGACTCCCTCAATCGCCTGGGTTTTGGTTTCGCACTCGGTTTTCAATTGTTCCTTGACCGGACAAGCGGGCGTGGTCAGTTCCACGTCATAACTGACGCTGCCACCTTCCACTTTCATATTCTTGACGAAACCGAGACTGACAATGTCTTTATGCAAGTCCGGGTCCTGAACGGTTTTTAACGCCGCAATGATTTTTTCCTGCAATTGTTGATCTGACATAAATAACTCCGGTTTATTTAACCAGCAGAATGCCGGATGAGATTACATTGATGAAAAAGAAAATTCAAATATCAATCATTTACCGATGTTTTACGGTTTTCCATTAAGATGGTCCGAGTATGAAAAAGGTTTAAATTCCAATAAATAAAGTGAAAATCGGCACCAGGTCCGTTAACCATTGATTTTACTTGCTTTGTATGGTTACATACTATATAAGTTCGGCACAGTCGAACTGGATGGGAGGACTCTTCACCGTAAACCTTTATAAATGCTGCAAACCTTTGCCTTATTAATTAGTTATAAATTAGGGGCAAAATACCTTGTGAAGAAAATAGAGGTTTGTGCCGAAATGTATTAGAATTGACGGCAAGAGATTCATCCCGCGTTTTTAAATGTGATTTTGTTTTCCTTTCGTCAAGTTATCCCGGTTCATATTCAAAAAAATAATTCAGCCCGAAAAAACCGTTGTCATTCGCTTGCATGAGCGACCAGGGCCAATTCTTACCCAATCGCTGCGGATTTATTTCCATAGATAAATTATTTTTCAAATCAACCACTTAAACTTTTAAACACGCTCGAATTTCATGGCCAAGGAAAAAACTTCTGACATTCAGATCGAACTGGAAAACCGGTTCCTGACCTATGCATTGTCGACAATCGTCTCGCGCTCTCTGCCTGATGTGCGCGACGGGTTGAAGCCTATCCACCGTAGAATCCTGTTCGCCATGGAGAATATGGG
>JAJDBE010000270.1 GCA_029261515.1 Nitrospinaceae bacterium
CGACTGTTTATCCGCAGACGGAAGAGAACTTAATTTAAAGGGCTATTGCGTCGGTTACAATGGCATGAGCGTGATCACTCTGGACGACCGGGTGAGCAAGGTGAAGCGGTTGAACCTGGGCGGCAATCGGATTGGCGATAACGGCGTCAAACTGCTTGCCGAGGCCGAACGCTTCTCCAAGGTCAACTGGCTGGAACTGGGCGGCAATGACGTTGGGCCGCAGGGAATCCTGGCGCTGGCAAAATCGAAAGTCCTGACAAAATTGAAAACGCTCAATTTGTACCGGAATTGTCTGAAGGATGAAGGGGCCGTGATTTTCGCTAAGGAAAACCAGTTGGAAAAAATCGAGGATCTGGATCTGGCGCAAAACGAAATCAGCGATGAGGGGCTCCTGGCCCTGGCGGATTCCAAGGCGTTCCCCAACCTGGTGGCCGCTTATCTGGATAATAATTTTGCTTCGATGGAGGCCAGGGAAGAAGCAAAGCTCGGTCCCAATTTTAAAAAACTACAATCCTTGAACCTGTAACGATTGATGCTTTGCGTGCGAGAGGCAAAATTCCATGAATGAAGACTATGGCAAGGGATTTTTTCTCATCGCCAATCCGGTTTTGCCGGACCCGAACTTTTCCAGAACCGTGGTTCTGCTCTGCAATCACGACGAACATGGATCGTTTGGATTGGTCATCAATAAGCTCGCCGAAGTCGCATCCGAAGAAATATTCTCCAGCATTGATCTTTTGAAATCGTTCCAGGGGAAAATTTATGCAGGCGGCCCGGTTTCGCAGTCGCAGATGTTCTACATTTGCCGGACCGGGGAGGCCATGCCGGAGCTGGACCGGATTTGCGATGGCGTTTACCTGGGAATGGACTGGAATTTTCTCGAAAATGCGCTGGAGCGCATTCCGGACCCGCAACAGAATATCCGCTTTTACCTGGGGTATTCCGGCTGGGGGGCGGGCCAGTTGGCCGGAGAAATGGAACATCGCAGCTGGCTGACTTGCCAGGCGACGGAGGAATTCGTTTTTCAGGAGAATGTGGATCTTACCTGGCAGGGCGTGGTGAAATCCATGGGCAAGGATTACGAATATTTGATCAATGCCCCGGTGAACCCGCAGTGGAACTGAAAACGGGTTTTAAGCCAGTTCAGGCTTAATTTTTTCGATGCTTCCACTCGACACGTTACCCCCTCAAGAACACGTCTATGAATCGTTCGTTCCCCCCAGATATCATGGCTACCCCATAGAAAAATATTTTGGTTCCCGTTTCAGTTATCATTCGGAACAGGAATGGGCCGATCGCATTCTGGCAGGCAGGATTACCGTAAACGGTCAGATGGTGCCGCCTGGCACCCTGTTGCGCGACCGGGATAAAGTGGTGACGCGGGTGGGGCTCAAGGTGGAGCCGCCGGCCAACCGCCGTTTGCAGGTCTTATTTGAAAACGCGTTTCTGCGCGTGTTCAACAAGGCGGCTCCTATTCCGGTGCATCCGAGTGGGCGCTATTATAAAAACAGCATGACGGAATTATTGAAGGACGTGTATCCTGATGAAGTTCCAAGGCCCGTGCAACGGCTGGATTTGTGGACGACGGGGGTACTTGTTTTTGCGCGCACAAAAGCGGCGGCGAGTTTTTTGATGAACGAGTTTCAGGCCAACCGCATTGAAAAAGAATATTGGGCGATTGTCGAAGGCGTTCCAGAAAAGGAAACCTTTATCGTTGAGACGCCGATTGGCCGAGTTCAAGGTTCCAAACGGGGAACTGGACCGGGATTGACCGGCTCCAAAACCGCGCGGACGGAGTTTCAGTGGATGCAGACGTTAAACGGCAGGTCGCTGTTAAGAGTCATTCCGCGCTCCGGGCGAACCAATCAGATAAGAGTGCATCTTTCAAGTATAGGACTTCCCATCGTCAACGACCCGGTCTATGGCAAGGGCAAAGAGCCAGACGCAGGACTCGGATTGCATGCGCTCCGTTTGCGCTTTAAATGTTTTGACATGGAATTGGAATTCACCGCCGCCTGTCCCGATCATTTCAAGCCGTTTTTGGCAGCGGTCTATTGAGGAAACATGAATCAAGCCATATTGAACTCAGAATATAAAAAACAACCTTCGCCTGTTAAGGCGACAGGTTTGATCGCCAAGGCCCGTAGCCCTTTTTGGCTGGCTCCAATGGCGGGGATCACCGATGTCGTGTTCCGCGAATTGATGGATGAAATGAGCGCCGGCGTTCTCATCTCCGAACTGGTCTCGGCCAAGGGACTGCTATTTAATTCGGAAAAAACCCGCAAGATGATGCGCGTTCACCCGCAACCGGGAACGCTGGTTGGCATTCAGCTGTTTGGCGAATCCGCCGCAGACATTGTGACCGCGGCCCGAGTGGTCGAAGAGGAGGGAGCGGATTTTATCGACATCAACCTGGGGTGCCCGGTCAAAAAAGTGGTGAAGAAGGGCTGCGGCGCGGCGTTGATGCGCGACCCCGCTTACCTGGAAACGTTTCTCACGGAAATCAAGCGCGGCATCGCGCTGCCTCTTACAGTCAAAATGCGCACCGGCTGGAGCGACGAGGAATTGACGATTCATGAATGCGCACGTGCGGCGTACAACGCCGGTTGCGAATGGGTGGCCATTCACGGGCGCACCCGCGCACAAGGGTACGAGGGCAAGGCCGAC
>JAJDBE010000271.1 GCA_029261515.1 Nitrospinaceae bacterium
GTAGTTCCCCTCTTTGTAAAGGGACATGACTTTCTGGCTTAAAGAATCCGCAGTTTCCACTTCTGCTTGTCCTGCGCGCGGGAAAACCACATAAAGAGAGATGATCAGGGTAATCAACATCGTGCAAATAATTTCAAAGGAATATTTATTGACTACAGCTTGTTTGGTCATGAAATAACCTCCCCTTCAAGGAAACTCGCCAATTTGTTTCAAACACCCTGAAATTTCGTCTTTTATCGGATGCCTACTTTTAACTGCAAAGGAATCAAAGGTCAAGTGAAAAATTGACTTTGTGAGTTTCAGATTACCGAACCTGGGTCACATGCGGGTCGAGCGAAAGTTACAACTGGGTAAAATTTAATGATAGATTGATTGGGGGGAGAGCGTTCGAACGGGATTGAAAAAACAAAGCGATTGAAGGAGGGGGCTATGGGTCGATGGATCGTTTTCTTACTATTATTTGCAGTGGCGGCAGGCTGTGGTTCCCCTCCCTTGCGTCCAGACTTGACCCCGGAAGAAGAAGCCCGCTATTCTCAGGATACGGCCAGTTGTAACAAAAAAGCCGATGAGAGTGCCAGAGGATTCGGGATGGAGGGAATCACCTGGAAACTCAAGCGCCGGGAAATTTTTGATTACTGTATGCGGAACAGAGGCTGGGAGGGAAAGTAACTCCCGGAAATTTCAAACTTTAAAATCGCAACGTTTCGAGTTTTTTAAAGCGGGGAGAATCGGCGAGAAAAAGCAGGTCTTCCATTTTAAAATGATTGCGGCGCAGATCGAGTTTTTTGAGCGATGCCAGGTTTGATGACGCGGCAATGAAATGAAGCCCCGCTCCGGTGATGGCGTTGCCGTTGATTTCAAGTTCGATGAGATGACTCAAGCGGCTGGAATCGGCCATGACCCTGAGAGCGGAATCGCCAAGAACCATATCCCGGATGCGCAGGCGTTTCAAATTTTTGAACGTGTCTGAACCGGCGAGAGCCGCAATGCCTGTTTCCGTGATTTCATTGCCGCTTAAGTTCAGTTCTTCAAGTTCCACAAGCGTTTTTGATTGGGCCAAGGCCACACAGCCTAAATTTTTTATGCCGGTGCCTTCCAGGTTCAAGGATTTCAGGCCGGGAAACGCTTTGGCTTCCGCCAGCACCACCGCCCCCTTGTCTTCCAGCGCATTGTGCATCAGATTGAGCGTCTGCAAGTTTTGTAAAAACTGGGATTCTGTCAACGCCTGCAGTCCTGTGTGATCAAATCCGTTACTGCGCAGTGAAAGGGTTTCTACTTTAGCAAGTTTGTCGGACCGCGCCAGAGCGATCAGATCCTTGTTGCTCAGGCTGGCTTCGTTCAGGTTTAAGGAAGTTCCGTTAAGATTCTGCTGGATCAAATGCCGCGCCCGCATATCCTGAAGCGCGGTTTCTCCATTCTGTTTGAAATCATTGTCGTGCAGATTCAGCGTGATCAATTGCGCGAGGTGCTTGGATTCCGCCAGAGCCGTTGCGCCGGTATTGCCGATAGAGTTGGAATCGAGCAACAACTCCCGCACTTTGTTCAATGTTGGAGATTTTGCCAGGGTATTGGCTCCCCGGTCGGTGATCTGGTTCCAACCGAGGTTTAAATGTCGAAGCCTGGCAAACGCACCGGTCTGCACCCATTCGCTGATCAGATCGTCGCCGATGCGATTGCGTCTCAGACTCAAATGCTGAAGCGACGCATTCGCCAGCCCGTCGGGAAACTGCGTCAGGCGGGTTTGGCCAATTTCATTTGTTTCTAGAATCAACATTTGCAAACTGGTTAAGGAATGCGATTTGACGAAGTTGAGAGCGCCGGCATCCCGAATGCGGTTGTTGATGAGGCTGATGGTTTTTAATTTCGGAAAATTCGCTGAATTGGCCAGGGAAATAGCGCCGGCATCGCTGATTTTGTTGGCATCGAGAATGAGCGTGGCCAGGTTGGCTAGAGAAGAACACAGGGCAAGCGCTTCAATCCCCTGGTCGGTCAATTGGTTCCAACTCAAGTCCAGACGGGCGACATGCGACAGATCGAAATTGCGCACAAGAAAAAGAATTCCCTCGTCGCCGATGCGATCGTAGCTGAGGTCAAGAAAAGCATCTCCCCGTTCGGCTTTCTCGCGCAAGGTTTGCACGGTATTTAAATCGCGTTTTTTGGGATCCATGCTAGTCGTCTGCGGTGAGTAAATCCGTCTTCACTTTCAAACTCTGCAGGCGTGGGGATTCCTGCATCCGTTGCAAGGCTTGCGGGTCGACTTTGTTATACATGATATTGAGTGTGGTCAAACTTTTAAGCCCGGTGGTCCGGGACAGGGCCATCAGGCCTTCCGAACCGATGCGGTTGGCATCGAGGTGCAGCACTTTCAGGTTTTTCAAGGCGGTCGATTGAGACAGCGCAACCGCACCTGGATCGCCAATGCGGTTGAACGAAAGGTCCAGAGTTTCCAGGTTGCCAAGATTCGTAGAATTGGCCAAAGCGATGGCGCCTTCGTCGCCAATCCGGTTGGTGTACAAGCTCAGGTACTTCAAACCTGTGAGTTTGTCGGATTCCGCCAGTGCTGTTGCGCCATCGTTGCCGATGAGATTTTCATACAGCCACAGTTCTTTAAGTGTTTCGAACAGTTCCGATTGCGCCAGTTCCTCAAGACCGAGGTCTTTGATCCGGTTGGTGTGCAGGAACAGAATTTCAATATCAGGAACCGAGAGGTTTTCCGCGAGATCCAGAGCTTCTTTATTGCGAATGTCCCGATTGGACAGGTCAAACGTCAGCCCGTCTTTGCTCAGGCCCCGTTTGAGCCACTTGCGAATGTAGGATATATCGTCAGCCATTTATTTTATTGGGTGGGTTACAAACATTTCATTTTAGCGATGTCCCTTGAAAAGTAAAGAAATAATATGGTAGAAGGGTGGGATCGGAACCCCGACTTCTGCGGTATTATCCTGGGTTTAAACAAGGGTTCACCATTGCATCATTTCTCAACCTTCCCAACTCAACACCCCTTTGCATCAAGAAATTTGCAGAATGTTCTTCCTCTAAGGGCCATGATTGATTTTTTTCTTTCCCATTTAGAGTGCAAACAAAGAGCCGTATGGCGGTTTGTTTCTTCTTTTATCCTGATCGCGATACTCGTTGCCTGTTCCGATCCGACTCTCGAAGACGGGGCGGAATTTCGTTTGTCCATCCGCGCCGAGCCGCCGACGCTCGACTGGACTCTGGCGACCGACAGTATCTCGGTCAGTATTCTCACGAATCTCATGGAGGGGCTGACTCAGTACAATGCGGATTTGGAACCGATGCCCGCTGTGGCAAAAAAATGGGAAACTTCAGAGGATGGCCGGGTCATCACCTTTTATTTGCGCGACGATGTGTTCTGGAGCGATGGCAAGCAAGTCACCGCAGGGGACTTTGAATATTCCTGGAAGCGGCTTCTGAACCCGAAAACGGCGGCGCAGTATGCCTATTTTTTATTCGACATTGAAAACGCCGCGGAGTTTAACTCAGAAAAAATTTCCGACGCATCTAAAGTCGGGGTCCGTGCTGTTTCATCGCATGTGCTGGAGGTGAAGCTTAAAAAACCGGTGGTGTATTTCCCCAGCATCACCACTTTCATGGTGACCTATCCCATGCGGGAAGACATCGTCAACCAGTATGGAGATCAATGGACGGAGCCGCAAAATATAGTGACCAACGGTCCCTTCACTCTGGCCGAGTGGCAACACGAATATAAACTGGTCCTGAAAGCTCACGACCGTCATTTCGAGGGACGTCCGCCCATCGACCGGATTCTGGTTTACGTTGTCAGGGAACCGACCACGGCGCTAACGCTTTATGAAACCGGGGAACTGGAGATGATGGAGCTGCCGCCGGTGGCGATTCCGCATTACAAAAAAAGTCCGGAGTTTTTGAGCAAACCGCAGTTGCGTGGGTATTACTACGGCTTCAACGTCACCAAACCGCCTTTCGACAAGCCGCTTATCCGGCGGGCGTTTTCGCATGCCATCGACCGCTCGCAGATTCCGGTGATTCTGAAGGGCGACGAACTCCCGACCTCATCCTGGATTCCCAAAGGCATGTTCGGTTATAACCCGGACATCGGACTCAAGTTTGATCCGAAAAAAGCCCGGCAGCTATTGGCGCAAGCGGGATATCCCGATGGCAAGGGGTTTCCTCCTACCCTGGCGATGTTCAATTCCGAAAGCCGCAACCGCGTGATCGCCGAATTTCTGCAGCGGCAGTGGAAGGCCCATCTCAATGTGAGCATCGAATTCGAGAGCCAGGAGTGGAAAGTATTTCTCAGTCGTCTGCATCTGGACCCGCCGCCTTTGTACCGGTTGGGTTGGGGAGCGGATTTTCCCGATCCGGACAATTTCATGAACCTGTTTCTCTCTAACAGCGGCAACAACCACCTGCGTTGGTCCAACCGACGCTATGATGAACTCGTGGCGCTGGGGCCTGGCATAAGAGATCCGCTAAAACGCCAAGCCATTTATGATGAGGCGCAACGCATATTAACGGAAACCGATGCGGCGATAATCCCTCTCTTTTTCCGCGTACAAAACCTGCTCCTCAAACCTTACGTGCGAGGACTTGAAATGAACTCCATGGAGCTTCTGTACCTCAAACGGCTGTGGTTGGAGCCTAAAGGGTCTTGACTGATCGAAGATAAACCTGAGAAGAAAGAGTGTAGGTTTGGGAAGGGAAACGGTTAAACGAGGTTTTTGGAAAGAGAATCGACCACCCGTTCGAATTTGGCGAGGAATTCATGTTCGTCATGCGGGTGAACGCGGAAGGAAACCGCGCCTGCGTGCCCGCCGCCGCCCATGTATTTGCCGTCGAAAACGGTTCTGAGCGGATTCTCCACTTTCCGAAGGTCGATGCCGGAATTTTTAGCCCGCCGCATTTTGATGTAGATGCAGTCTTTGTCTTCGGCGTTTTTGCCATGAAAATACACCATGCCGACCGGATTTTTTTCATCTGGAATTTCGTTCAACAGGTTGGCCAGAATACTGGTGAACCAGGGGGAATTGTAGGGTCGGCAGACACTCTTGACCTGGACATACGTGGAATTCAATAGATTCAGGAAACCCATCCTGCCGCGCACGACCAATCGTTTCTTGAGCATTTGCATGCAGGCGTGCTGTTCCTCCGAAAGCTGATCCAGGTAATCCAGGATTTGCCAGGGGGTGCCGAATTTAGTGGCCGGGTCGTCCCCTGGCCGGGCGCCATTGGATTTTCTCCAGCGCGTGTTTTCTCCCAGGGAATCTCCCAGATTGTCCATCCAGTATTCGAAAGATGCTTGGAAAGGAACCTGCCTGCCGCCTACCGTATCTCCCAGAATCCCTGTCAGCAGGGAGATCAGGATATTTCGTTGATGCATCGGATTGGGGCCTTCGGGATATTTTTTGTAAAGGGTCCTCAGAAGTTCGGCGGTGATTTCCGTGGTGGAGTTGGCGTTGCGGAACAGGGTGATGGAATGGTCGGCCATCGTTTCACTGTCGGCGCCAAAGTGGTGATCGATTTCAATCACCGGAAGTTCTTTTGAAATCAAATGTTCCCATAGGAAAGGGAAAAAGGGAATCAGCTTGGTATTGGCTGTATCGCAAAAAATGACCGTTTCGATTTCATCTTTTACCCGGCTGATTTCATCGGTATTGCGCAGAACCCGGATAGAGTTGTAATCAATGATCTTTTCCAGGTAATCGAGGTTGCCTCCCAGAGAATCGGTGAGCACCATATAAACCGTTTTGTTGCGTTCGCGCAGATAAAGGGCCAGGGAAAGCATGGACCCCACGGAATCAGGATCGATGTCTGCACTGAACAAAAAAGTTTGTTTTTGATGCAGTAGCGCCGCCACCTCGGTCAGGTTGGCCTGCCACATCGTTTTCTGAGTTGGAACTCTTTGTTTCATAAGGCTTATTTTTTTAATAGAGATCTACTATTATAACTCAGTCTTGCCGCCGGGAAAACCCTTGCAAGCTATATGTGACAAAAGTTTGCAAAAGGATCTTGAGAATAAAATAACTGTTTAAAAATCAATTGAGTAGAAGTCGTTCGCGGCTTTTTCAATTAATAAAACAGGGTCTAATTATAAGAGGAATTCCCTGTAAATAACAAGTAATTATTGTTGATTTATAAGAATTTTCCGGCCAGCGAGGGAAGTTTTTCTGTAGAAATCGAACAGTGACCTTTAAAAAGGGAAATGAGGATCAAAAACTGGGATCGTTGTCGAATACGTCGTTGTAATCTTCGGATATGCTCTCATTGGGGGAGGGGCGGCACCAGTCAAAATCCTCAACGTCATTGGTATCGCCACTGTCCCCGGCAAATGCACCGGCTTTATCGGCCAGTTTGGGGGTTTCAGGGGAATCGAGCAGGGTGAGTCGGGTGCTGCCACAGCGGCAGGTGGATTCTCCCGCCGTGATCTCGGTTTCCTTAAACAGGAGTACGGACATGCCGCAATCGTCACACACGTACTCTTTGTGCGTTTGCTCGAGGTCAAGGTCGATGAGGCGTTCCCGGCACTGACTGCACACGATTGGCAACTCCGGGGTATAATCCCCGACTAAATTCTCAATCTTGCAGGCTCGGCACTCGATGAGAAGGTCTTTGGGTTTTGCAAAAGGCATCTGAATCTGAAAACAGAAAAGATCGGGTTTTAGGATTCGGTTTTGTTACCGGAAGTGTCGAGACCCATCATTTTGCCCATTTCTTCACGCGACATGCCGCCCATCATTTTTTCCATATCGTCTTTAGACATTTCGCCCATCTTGGTGATGTCGACGCCCATTTCCTTGAGTGCGCCGGAGAACGGACATTTGCTGGCATCGCCTTTGGGCGCTTCGGCTTTTTCCTCGGCGCCTTGGCCATTGGTCTCCAGCTTGCCGGCTTCCGCCAGAACCATCCAGCTTAAGGAATCGATCTGCTGGTTTTTATCATCGGCGATTTTCTTCAGCGTTTCGCGGGTTTCATCGTTGTTGGAACAATTGATGGCTTCCCTGTATCTTTCGAGAGCCAGTTTTTCGTGCTCAATCGCTTTTTTCAACGCTTCAGCGGCAGCGGACATGGAGTTTCTCCTTGTAAAAAAATGATAATTCGGATTCGATCCCCGAATATAGCAAATTAAAAGCAGGCATACAAGATATTCTACAGTGGCTTTTTCTCCGGTAAACCTTTGGTTTACAAATGGCCCGGCAGGACTTATATAAAAGGTATGAGTGACGCCAAATTGTGGCAACGCATTCGATCCGGAACAGAGGGCCAAATCGTTCTATTGGGGTTTCCGCATGACGAAGGAGTCAAGGTCAATGGGGGCCGGGAGGGGGCCTCTAAGGGACCGGATCATTTTCGCTATTGGCTGAAACGCTTCGGCACGGTGCACAACCCGGAAGCGGCGGAGGATTTATCTTCTCTTGCGATTGCCGATGCCGGAGACATCTCCGCGAAACTGCCACTTGAAGAAGCCCACGCCGAACTAGCCAGTAGGGTGCAGTCGATTTTAAAGGCAGGCGGAATCCCTTTTGTGGTGGGAGGAGGCAACGATCAATCTTACCCCAATGCGTCGGCTTTGCTGACCTGCAAGGACGCGAAAGAGGTGGGCGTCGTCAATGTGGACGCGCATCTCGATGTCAGGCCTCTAAAAGACGGCAGGGCGCACAGCGGTTCTTCCTTCCGCCAGTTGTTGGAGGACCCCCGCTTTCATGGCGAGAATTTTATCGAGTTTGCCGCGCAGGGTAGCCAGTGCGGCCGCGAACATGCGGACTACATTAGAAGCAAACAGGGCCGCATCCTGTGGCTGAGTGATATAGAACAGCAGGGGCATGCGGTCGACAGTTTTCAGGCGTCGCTCGGCAACCTGGCTTGGGACTGTTCCTGCTTGTTCGTCAGTTTCGATCTGGATTCTGTTGCCGGGTGCGATGCGCCGGGGGTCTCCTGTCCTGGGATTCTCGGCCTCAGCGCAAAAGACGCGGTGTCCATCGCGTATTATTCCGGGTCGCACCCGTCGGTTTGCCTGTTCGACCTATCAGAATACAATCCGCTCATCGAGGATGAACGGACGGGCCGTTTGGCCGCCGCCCTGTTTTATTATTTTTGCCTGGGGGTGGCCGCAAGGAAGGAAACCTCTCTGTGAAATCTCCTGTCTCCGCTTCCAAACGTCCCATGCACATGGAATTGTGTCCTAAAAAATCCCCAAGAGCACGAACCTCGCTTAAATTGCAGTGCAGCGATTGGGATACGGAAGCGGCGCTGCGAATGCTCAACAACAATCTCGACGACCGCGTGGCACTCGACTGGAAACAGTTGATCGTTTACGGCGGCACTGGCCGCGCGGCCCGCAACTGGCGCGAGTACCACCGCATCGTGTATGAACTGAAACGCCTCAAGCCGGATCAAACGCTTTGTGTCCAGTCGGGCAAGCCGGTTTACATCGCCAAAAGCCACCCCGATGCGCCCCGCGTCATCATCGCCAACTCCAATCTGGTTCCGGCGTACGCCACCGATGAAAATTTCGATCGGCTCGACCGCATGGGCCTCCTCATGTACGGGCAGATGACGGCAGGCAGTTGGATTTACATCGGCACCCAGGGAATCCTGCAAGGGACGTACGAAACCTTCGGCGCTTGCAGTCAACAGGAATTCGGCGCCTCCAGTCTCAAGGAAAAATGGATCTTCACCTCTGGGTTAGGCAATATGGGTGCGGCGCAGCCGCTGGCGGGAACGATGAACGAAGCCTGTGTGCTGGTTGCGGAGGTGAACCCAAAGCAGGTGGAGCGGCGGCTTAAAGAAGGCTATCTCGACCGGGGAACCGATTCTATCGAAGAAGCGCTCAACTGGATCGATAAAGGACTGGCTGAGGGCCAGCCGGTCAGCGTCGGCCTGATCGCCAACGGCGCGACCACCGCCAAGGAGCTTCTGAAGCTCAAGCGCATTCCTGACATCGTCACCGACCAGACCTCGGCGCACAACCTGATGGACTACGTTCCCGAAGGCGGCGATTACGACGCCATGATGACGCTAAAAGAAAAAGATCCGGACACCTATCGTAAACGTTCGCTCGCCACCACCGTCGAGCATGCGCGCGCTCTGATCGAACTGCAAAAACAGGGGGCTATTGTGTTCGATTACGGCAACAACCTGCGCGGCCAGGCGGAGCTTGGTGGACTCGACATCCGTAACGAAGACGGCACGTTTGTCTATCCCGGGTTTGTCCCGTTGTATATTCGACCCTTGTTTTGTGAAGGGCAGGGGCCCTTTCGCTGGGCCCTGCTTTCGGGAAAGAAAAAAGATTTGTGGGCGGTGGACGATGCCGTCATCAAAACGTTTCCGGGAAAGAAGGCTCTGCACCGGTGGATTGAAAAAGCCAGAAAGCAGGTGCCGATCCTGGGGCTGCCGACCCGGGTCTGCTGGCTGGGCTATGGCGAACGGGCGGAAATGGGCCGCGTCATGAACCGCATGGTGAAAACGGGAAAAGTGGCGGCGCCCATCGTTATTGGCCGCGACCATCTCGACTGCGGCAGCGTCGCCTCGCCCAACCGCGAAACCGAACACATGCTAGACGGCAGTGATGCGGTGGCGGACTGGCCGCTGCTCAATTTCGCAGTGAATGCCATTTCAGGCGCAAGCTGGGTCAGTTATCATCACGGCGGCGGTGTTGGCATCGGCAATTCCCTGCATGCGGGCATGGTGATCGTGGCCGATGGCACCCGCAAAAAGCAGGACCGCCTCGACCGGGTGCTCACCAACGATCCGGGTCTTGGCGTGGCCCGGCATGTTGACGCAGGCTATGACATTGCGAAAAAAGTAGCGCAGGATAAAAAAGTGCCGCTGCCAAAATAATCGCGGTTTTTAATATTTATTTAAAAGAGGTTTTATGGAGAACGCCGTTTGTTTTCGCAATATCGGAGAACTGGTTCTGGTTGAGCCGGGAGACTCCGTCGTACTGGCCAAGACCGGCAAGTGCGCGCTGATCGTACGCAAGGGAAAAATCGATAAGGTGATCCGTGATTCCGCCGTCGCCCGTCATAATTTTGCCAAAGTGATTGATCTCAAGGGCAATGCGGTCATCCCGGGTTTCGTCGATTGCCACACGCATCTCATTTACGCTGGCGAGCGTAAGGACGAGATGGAACAGCGGATGGCGGGCACCTCTTACATGGAGATTCTGAAAGAGGGCGGCGGCATTTTAAGCACCGTTTTAGCCACCCGCAAGGCGACAGAGGATGAATTATTCGAATCGGCCAGGAAGCGCATGCTCCGAATGATGAGTCTTGGCACCACGGCGTTTGAAATCAAGTCGGGATACGGACTCGATTTGGAAACGGAACAGAAGATGCTACGCGTTGGCCAGCGGTTGCGGAAAAAACTCAAGATTCCGGTGATCCTCACTTACCTGGGCGCACACGCCGTTCCCAAGGGTCAGAAGATCGACACGTATTTTGAATTTGTGATGGACAACCTGCCGGAATTTCGCCATCTGGCCGACGGCGTCGATATCTTTTGCGAGAAGGATGTGTTCACGGTGCATCATCTTAGGCAACTGTTTTTACAGGCGCGGTTGGTGGGGTTTCATCAATTGCGCGCGCATGTGGATGAACTGTCGCATCAGGGAGGGTGCTACAATGCCGCCCGGTTGGGCGCGATCTCCTGTGATCATTTAGAGCACGCGACGCCGCACGACATCCGCGCCATGCATCTCGCCGGTACGACGGCGGTGCTCATGCCGGGGGTGACGTTTTTCCTGGGCGGCAAACGCTTGCCGCTGGTGCACACCATGATCGACGCCGGGGTGACCCTGGCCCTGGCCACCGACTGCAATCCCGGCAGCGGTCCGTCGTACAACATGCAGACGGTGATGAGCTTGGCGGTGTCGATGTATCGCATCAACCCGGAACAGGCGTTAATCGCCGCCACCTACGGCGCCGCCAAAGCGTTGGGCGGACACAAGGAATACGGCGGTCTCCTGCCCGGCCAGCGGGCCGATTTCATTGTTCTGAAAACGCAGGATTACCGCGACCTGTTTTATTACTTTGGCGAGAACTTTGTCGATGAGACGTACTCCGCCGGGAAAAAAGTGAAGGGCGAAAAAGATCCGGTTTCGGCATAAGACCGGAAATATTTTTTGACGGGATGAACAGGATAAAAATCCTCCCCTTCCTGAGGGGAGGTTAGGAGGGGAGGGAGCAAAGTAGTTTTGAGAAATATAAATTAGGGGCACGGCATGCCGTGCCCTAGTTATTTTAAATCTCCCTTTGCGTCTTTGCGCCTTGGCGTGAGAGCTGAGGTTTTATTTTTTTATCCTGTTGATCCTGTCAAATTACCCTCACCTAACCTCTCTCAGAGGGAGAGGAATTTAATTGAAGAATTCCCCCCGGTCAAAATTCCCGCCCCGATTGCACGATTTAGGCAAACCTGCCATAATGCGGGCATGAAAAAAATCGCAATCATTGGCGGGGGCATTGCCGGGCTGGCGGCGGCGCACCGCATTCAGGAAGAGATCACCAGCGGTGCATCTTTGGAATGCGTCGTATTTGAAGGAGCGGATCAGTTCGGCGGCAAGATCGCCACCGAACGGTTCGATGGGTTCGTCGTCGAGCGCGGCCCGGATTCGTTCATTTCACAGAAACCGGCGGCGATTCAGCTATGCAAAAAACTCGGTCTTGGTGACCGGCTGGTGGGCACCAACCCGGACCGGACGAAGACCTATGTCTACACCGGCAAAAAACTGGTGACCATGCCGGATGGGTTGAGTCTCATGATTCCCACTAAGTTTTTGCCCTTCGCCTTGACGCCGTTGTTTAGCATTCCCGGAAAAATCCGCATGGGGCTGGATCTCTTGATTCCCAAAAAACGCGGCAAGGCGGATGAAAGTCTGGCGTCGTTTGTCAGACGTCGCATGGGCGAAGAGGCGTTGCAAAAAATGGCCGAGCCGATGCTGGCGGGAATTTACGCCAGTGATCCGGAAACCATGAGCATCAACAGCACCTTTCCGATGTTCGTACAGACCGAACAGAAATACCGTTCTCTCATTCTTGGCATGCTGGCCCGGAAACGCCAGATGCTCATGCACAAGCCCAAAGCCAAACCGGGAAACAACCACCAACCGTTTTCCCTGTTCATGACGTTGAAAAATGGATTGGGCGAAATGGTGGACGCGGCGATTGAAAAATCTCCGGACGTTAAATTCCGCGCCAACGCCAAGGTGCGCGAGGTTGTCCGCGATGGAGACGAATGGAAATTGATTCTTGAAGACGGGGAAACCGTGGAGGCGGATGCGGTTATTTTCGCGATACCGGCGAAACTTTCGGCAGAGCTTCTCAAGCCGTTTGCGCCCAAGGTGGCGGAGCTGTTGCAAGGCATTAAATATGTTTCGACGGCAACGGCGACGTTTGCTTATAAAAAGGAAGGATTTTCGCATTCGCTCAATGGCTTTGGGTTTGTCGTGCCGAAAGCGGAAAAGCGTAAGATTCTGGCCTGCACCTGGACGTCTTCTAAATTTCCGCACCGCACGCCGGAAGGCTATGTGATGCTCCGCTGTTTTGTCGGCGGCGCGGTGCAGGAGGATCTGGCGGAACAGGACGAGGACGCCATCGCCGAAATGGTAAAGCACGAGCTTCGCGATCTCATGGGCATAGTGCAGGAGCCGGTGGTCGCAAAGGTGTTTCACAACAAAAAATCCAACGTGCAGTATCGGGTAGGACATGCGGCGTTGATCGATTCGGTTTACAGCGCCTTGAACGAATTTCCCGGATTGTTTCTGGCGGGCAGCGCTTATCGTGGAATCGGCATTCCCGACTGCATTCAAAACGGAACGCAAACCGCCGAGGCGGCGATCGACTTTCTTGCCGGGAAATCCCCGGCGGCGGTTTAGCATCTAACTTTCATTATCTACGTAATGAATCAAAGGAGTTTTGCATGAAATGGGCCTCAGCAATTTCAACCCAGGAAAATATAGCCGGATGTATTGAAGAAACCACACAGGCGGTCAAGAGCCAGCTGAAAGGTCAACCGGCGGACCTGACGCTTATTTTTGTTTCCCCGCATTTTCAGAACAACTACAGCGATATTCCCAATATGATTCGGAAACATTTTGACCCGGGAATGCTGATTGGCTGCTCCGGAGGCGGCATCATCGGCGCTGGCAACGAAGTGGAACAAAACCCGGCGTTCAGCATGACATCCGCCCACTTGCCGGGGGTGAAAATTCAGCCCATATATTCCGACACCGCGGATCTTCCGGATCAGGACACGGGCCCTGGGGTGTGGCGGGACTGGCTGGGCGTGCAGGCGGAAGACCAGCCGCACTTTATCTTTCTTGCCGACCCATTCTCTTTCCGCGGTGAAGAATTTCTTTCCGGCGTCGATTTCGCTTATGCCAACAGCAAAAAGATCGGCGGCCTGGCCAGCGGTTCGCATTCCACCGGCGGCAATGCCCTGTATCTTGGAAACGACGTGCATTCGAGTGGCCTCGTGGGTGTCGCCCTCAGTGGCGATATTGAGGTCGATACGATTGTGGCGCAGGGATGCCGGCCTATTGGCAAGACGTTTGGCATCACCAAGTGCGAGCAGAATCTGCTAAAGGAAATCGATGGCAAACCGCCGATGGAGGTTTTGCAGGAGATTCACGAAACGCTGAATGAAAACGACCGCAAACTGATGCAAAGCTCGCTGTTTCTGGGGATCGAGATGGACCCGTTAAAAGACGACCCGAAGCGGGGCGATTTTCTCATCCGCAACCTCATGGGGGTGGACCGCGAGTCGGGGGGCCTTGCGATCGGCGCGATGCTCCGGGAAGGGCAGCTGGTGCAGTTTCATCTTCGGGATAAGGTGATGTCGGCGGAAGACCTGGCGATGCTGCTGGCGCGCTACTATTCCAAGGGCAAAGCGGATGACGCCAGCGGCGCGTTGCTGTTTTCCTGTCTGGGCCGGGGACAGCATCTCTATGGCAAGGCCAACCACGATACGAACATGTTTAAAGACAAGTTGGGCGATATCCCGCTGGGTGGATTTTTCTGTAATGGTGAAATCGGCCCGGTCGGCAATGCGACGTTTTTACACGGCTATACCAGCTCGTTTGGAATTTTCCGCCCCCACTCCGTTGAGGCGGGGGAATAGGCCCCGCCACGTGGAGAGGGAACAGGTCGAACCCGCATGGGCGACCGACAGCTTTGGGCATGGGTTTTTAAAGAAAATCGATTTTAATTTTTTACGGAGGCCAGTTTTATGGCGGTAGAAGTGAATGTTTCAACCACCCCGAATGAGCACGCGATGAAGTACACCTTGAACTGCCAGGCCATTGAGTCCGGCTACAAGACTTATAAAACGGTCGAGGAAGCGGAAGACAGTCCCGTGGCGAAAGCTTTGTTGTCCCTCGACGGGGTGGAACAGGTATTTCTGATGGCGGATTTCGTCACCGTCAATAAGAAAGCCGATGCGAAGTGGTCCGCTCTGGAAGGGCCGGTTCTTGAAGCCATCAAAGCCTCCTACTAGCCGGCCACGCCGGCAGGAAAATTTGCAGCAGTCCTTTGTGGTTCTCTTTAAAGACTGTTATTTATATAGAAGAGGCACGGCGTGAAAATCACCATTTTAGGGTCCGGCACCTCGGTTCCCTCGCTCAAACGCCACTCGGCTGGAATCCTGATTCAGAACAATGGCATCAACTCTCTCGTCGATTGCGGCTACGGCACCCTGCACCAACTGTTGCGTCTTGGCATCGACTATCACGGCATCGACCGTATCTACTTCACCCACATTCACCCGGACCACATGTTTGACTTGGTGGCGCTGCTGTTTGCCACCCGGTATCCGTTGGACCCACGGGAAAAAGCGCTGGAGATCGTCGCCGGTCCCGGCTTCCGCGAATTTTTTGACGGGCTGATGAGCGCCTACCGCAACTGGTTGACGCCGACGACGTATGAAGTCCGAATCATCGAGCAGGATGAGGCAACCAAAGAGTACGATGGTCTCAACGTGACGACGCGGAAGGTGAAGCACATGGCGATCAGCCGCGGCTACCGTTTTGTCGATGAGCAGGGGAAGGTCGCCGCTATTTCCGGAGACACCGACACCTGCGACGGCATGGTCGAGTTAGGGAAGAACGCCGATCTCATGATCTTAGAATGCGCGACGCCGGATGAACTCAAGGTGGACGGGCATTTATCCCCCACGCCCGCCGGGAGACTGGCGCAAAAAGCCAACTGCAAAAAACTCTGCCTCACTCATTTCTATCCTCCCTGTGACATTGCCGAATTCAAGAAAATTGTTTCCAGAGAATACAAAGGCGAACTCGTTTTCGCGGAAGATTTGATGGCGTTTGATTTGTGACGGATTTTTAGAAGGAGGCTTCGATAGAGTGATTGGTAAAGTTTTCTACTTCTTCCCCTCGCGTTTGTCTTCGATAAAATCGACCACGACCATGAAAATTTTCAATATGGCCAATGTGGCGAATACCCCTGTTAGCAGTTGCAGAAGCGGTGGGAGACTTTCAAGGAAGTCGATGATGGTCTGTATAAATCCGTAGCGTATCGGGTCCATGTGCGTGTATTGAGTTAGTGGATAAATATTTCGGTGGTTCCGGTTTTCATGTCGATCTTCAAAATGCGGTGGTTGCTGGTATCGGACACGTACAGGTAATGATCGACTTCGATGACTCCTGCCGGCTCCCACAAGCGGGTGCAGGTTTTGTCGTCGCAGACCAGGTTGGCGGACGCCTCGACGGTGGTGACCTCCTGACTCACCGTATCGAGAACCTTGATCTTGTCGTTATAAGAATCGGCGATGTAAACCTTGCCGTTGGCATAATGCACCCCTAAAGGATGCTGAAGCAAGGCTTCTTTGCCCTTGCCGTCCTGATCGCCAAAATCGAACAACCCTGTCCCCACAAGAGTGTCGACGAAACCCGCCCCATTCAGCTCGATACTGCGGATGGCGCTGGTCTCGCTGTCGGCCAGGAACAGCTTACCATTGCCCAAGCTCAAGCCGCTGGGCTGGGCGAACGTGGCGTGATTGCGCGGGCCGTCGATGATCGACTCCTGCCCGGTCCCGGCAAAGAGGTTTGCCATGCCGTCTTTAATTTCATAGACGCCGATCTGGTGCGTGCCGGCGTTGGCGAAATAGAGGTTGTCCCCATCCAGCGAAACATCCCACGGCGAACTGATCGCCGTCTGTTTTCCCGGCCCCCGTTCTTTCAAATACCCGCCCTGTTTGCCGGTGCCGGCGACGGTGGACACGGTTTCTTTAACAAGGTCGATTTTCCGAATCAGATGATTTTCCGTATCCGCCGCCCAGATGGTTTGCCCGTGAAAACAAAGCCCCTGGGGACGGAAAAACTCCGCTTCCGTAAACGAACCGTCTTTTTGGCCGATGCTGCCGGACCCGATCCGGCGCGTGATGTTGCCCTTAAGATCCGCGGTGACGATCTGATTGTGATTGGCGTCGGCAATGGCGAATTCATGAGCGTCCGAGTTGTAAGCGATTTTCCCTGGAAACCTGAGGGCGGTGTCTTTGGGCAACGCCGGCGGACTCAAAAGATCGGCGGCATTGCCTTCAATGATGCCTTTTTGTTGCATGTCTTCGACCACCTGAGTGACGGAAGTTTCCAGCAGTTCCGGGTCCGGTTCTCCGGGAAGCTGGCCTAAAATGTAGCCGTCGGGACCGATGAAAATAAGCGTCGGCCAAGCGCGGACGGTGTAATTTTTCCAGATGGTGAAGTGTTCGTCGTGCACGATGGGATGTACGATTTCATAACGGTCGATGGCTTTTTGCACGTTGTCCGTTACCTTTTCGCCGGGAAACTTGGGGCTGTGAACGCCGATCACCACCACCGCCTCGGGAAATTTTTCCTCAACCCGCTTGAGGGTCGGTATAATGTGGATGCAGTTGATGCAGCAGAACGTCCAGAAGTCGAGTATGACCAGTTTGCCTTTGAGGTCGGGAAGGTCGAGCGGAGCCTTGACGTTGAACCAGGGCAGGCCATGTGCGTTCAGTTTGGGCGCGTGAATCAGGTTCATGAGGGGGTCCGGGTGACAACGGTTTAATTTTAAAAGGATTGTAAACCCGAAGCTGCCCTGAAAGCAACCCGGTCAACCGATTCGGGTGGCCGAACCTTTCGCGATCCGGCAAAAGGTTTTAATTTTCATTCGCCGGAGCATTCGGTATAATTTATTTTATTCCGCCGGAAAATATAATACTCTTAGAATATGTTGAAACTCAAAGCAACTAGAAGCGGTTTGCCCCCATTGCAATGGCTGTCTTCTTCCGACAGGATCGCGCTTACCACATTTTTGTTTTTTCTGTTCGTTTGCATCGTTCCCGCATTTGCCAACCCCTCCATTGACAAGCAGGTGGTTCTGAAGCAAAAAACCGGGTTGATGTGGCAAAAGGGCGATTCTTTCAATGAACTCAATAAAGGCATGAACTGGTATGAAGCGCAGGAATATGTGGATCGAAAAAACGCGCAAAAATTCGCCGGGTTCAACGACTGGCGGCTGCCCACTCTGGAAGAGTTGAACCAGCTTTGGGACGCTTCCCGCCCGGTCAAAAACAAGGATGGAGAAAACGTCGGCCTGCCTAAGGAGTTTGCGCCGGGGGGAAGTTATTATCTATGGACCGGTGACGAACGCGGGCTGGACAACGTGTGGTATTTTGGGTTGGGTCATAAGGAAAATTATTTTAATCTGAAAGACCTGGGAGATCTGGATCAGGGGGTCAAGTTGGTCCGCAATTTGAAAGAGGGGGAGGGCTGATTCTCTGTATGCAGTATCTGGGAATTTTTTAACGCAAAAGGGGAGCGGAATCTTAGCGTTCCGCTTAAGGAATTTATAATGAAACTCACGACCTTTCCGCTGGCCGTCTTACACCGGCCTGTTTTTTATCCTGTCCTGCTGGTTTGTCTCCTGCTTGTCCTGTTGTTGATTCCCACCGCCGTACTATCCGATGACATGAAACACGAAGGCCACTCCATGGGCGCTATGGACCATGGAGCGATGGACCATCAGAAAAAAGCGGCTGAGCCGGGAGAGGAATACCGCGTTGCGCCTGAAGATGAGGGGCATGGCGGCCACGGCGATCACGGCGGGGCGACAGACAGCCTGTTCCGCACACGCGGCGCGCACGACAGCATGGGCGCGGAAAAACCCGATTTTGGCGAAGAGGGCGCGCTTCTGGCCCGTGGCAAGAACATTTACCTGCACATGTGCGTGTTCTGTCATGGCGAGGACGGCAATGGGGGGGGAGCGGCGGTGGAGTATCTTTATCCCTGGCCCAGGGATTTCAGAAAAGGCATTTTTAAATTCCGATCCACGCCTCCCGACACACTGCCGCGCGACGAGGACCTTTACCGGACCATCATCAAGGGCGTGGCGGGAACGTCCATGCCCGCCTGGAAGGATGCGGTTTCTCCTGAAGACACCTGGGCGCTGATCAATCTGATCAAGAGTTTTTCTCCGCGTTTCAAAAAAGAGCCGCTGGGAGAAAAGATAAAAATCGGAGAACCTCCTGCCGTCACGCCTCAGTTGATCGCCAGAGGCAAGGAACTTTTTACGCAAGCCAAATGCGTCGATTGCCATGGCGAATCGGGAAAGGGGGATGGAAAACTCGCGGATTCTCTGATCGATGCGTGGAAGCATTCGGTTTTCGTGCACGACATCACTGATCCCAATTATCTCAAACGGGGCCACCTGCCCCAGGATATTTTCATGACCCTGTCCACGGGGCTCGACGGTACGCCCATGCGGTCCTACGCCGATCTTGCCGAAGAAGATCGTTGGGCTTTGGTGCATTTTATTCGCTCCCGCTTTGCGAAGGAATTTAAAGAGGCGGAATTTGAGACAGACATTTTTTCCTATCCGGTCGGCGTGGAACTCAATACCGAGGTGGACAGTCCCGTGTGGGAAGGTGTCCGGTCCACGGACCTGGTTCTGCGCCCTCTGTCCGCTCGCCGGGGAGCCATCAGCACAATCAACTTCTCTTCCGTCAACAATGGAGAACAACTGGCGATCCGCTTGCGATGGGAGGACCCGACACACGATGCATTTTCGGAGTTGACCTCGGACATCTTCCGCGACGGCGCGGCGGTACAATTTGCCCTGGGAAGTGTCACCCTGCACACGCACGGGCACAACGAACCGTTTTTTGGCATGGGCAACCGCAACAAGCCGGTCAACATCTGGCACTGGAAAGCCGGTCTTGAGGAAACGCTGGCGGCGGAAGACGAACTCGAATATTCCACCGGCGGTGTGGACATGGATGCGTTGATCTATGGCGGCATCATGTCGAACCCGGTGTCGCGTCTGAACACCACCGCTGAAAACGCTGTCGAGGAACTCAATGCCGAAGGGTTTGGAACCATCACGCCGCAACCGGCCGACAACCAGAACGTCGAGGGCTTCGGCGAGTGGAAAGACGGTGTCTGGACTGTGGTCTTTCTGCGCGATATGCTGAAAACGGGAAAATGGGATATCGACCTCAATCGTAAAGATTCGGCGCTGGTGGCGCTCGCCTTGTGGGACGGTTTGAAAGAGGACCGCAATGGACGCAAAGTCGTCAGTGTCTGGCAGAGGTTGAATGTGTTGCGGAAATAACCTGCGGTAAGACGCATTTGCAATCGCAGGTGGTGCAAGCGGAATTCAAATCAATAAAACTCTCTTATGTCCGTCACGATTTATCACAATCCCCGTTGTTCCAAGTCGCGTCAGACTCTGGAACTGCTTGAAAAAAAAGGCGTCGCGCCGACTGTCGTCGAATACCTCAAGACCCCGCCCACGGCGGAACAGCTGAAAGCCATTCTTACGCAACTGAGATTCACTCCGCGTGAGTTGATGCGCAAGAAAGAAGCGGCCTATAACGAATGTAAACTCGAGAACCCTGCCTTATCTGATGACGATCTGATTCGCTTCATGGTGGAACACCCGATTTTGATCGAACGGCCCATCGTGCTTGCCAATGACAAAGCCGCACTGGGCCGTCCGCCGGAACAGGTGTTGGAAATTCTTTAACCGTGGCAGAGGCCCCGGATTGATCTTAAAAAAAATCTTCAAAAAAGTTAGAAAGCAACTGCTCCCGGTGGGTCTGCTCTGGGCCGTTGGCACTTGCCTGTGGTTTGCGGATGTTGGTTTGGCGGCTGCGGGGGAAATCGGTCTTGGCGAATTGCAACGCCTGGTGGCGCTGCATCTTCCCAAGCGCCTGCCTGAGAACTTTCAATCGCTCGATCGCCTGGAACAGAATTTTGACTTGGGCGAAGGCGTGGGAACGGTTGCATTTTCCATTCCGGGCTTTGGGACTTTGGGTTGCCCGAAATGTCATCAGGGAGAAAAGCTTCTCAAACAATCCGCAGACAGGATGCGAACCGTCCTTGCCCGGCTGAAGGCCGCTTTCCCGAAAATCTCAAACATTCCACTCAAGCAATTCAT
>JAJDBE010000272.1 GCA_029261515.1 Nitrospinaceae bacterium
TTCCTATTTCCTCATCGGCTACTATTTCGAGAAAAAATCCGCCTGCGATGCAGGAACCAAGGCATTCGTCGTCAACCGCGTGGGGGACTTCGCCTTTTTGCTGGCGGTCATGTACATTTTCAATATCTTCGGCACCATCGACTACACGGAAGTCTTTCACATGGCTCCGGAAACGCTCATTTATGGCGGCGAAACGGTGACCATCATCACCATGCTTTTGTTCATCGGCGCCACCGGAAAATCGGCTCAGATCCCGCTTTACACTTGGCTGCCGGACGCGATGGAAGGCCCGACCCCGGTCAGTGCGCTGATTCACGCCGCCACAATGGTCACCGCCGGGGTGTTCATGGTCGTGCGCAGCAGCGCGTTATTTAATCTCGCACCAGGAACCATGATGGTCGTGGCGTTCATCGGCGCGGGCACCGCTATATTTGCAGCGACCATCGGCATGACGCAATACGACATCAAACGTGTGCTGGCTTACTCGACCTGTAGCCAGATCGGCTATATGTTTCTGGCCTGTGGCGTCGGCGCTTATACGGCGGCGATTTTCCACATGGTCACACACGCGTTTTTCAAAGCCTGTCTCTTTCTCGGTTCCGGCAGCGTCATCCACGGCGTTCACGGCGAGCAGGACATGCGCAAGATGGGCGGCCTCAAAAAATACATGCCGGTCACTTACGGGACGTTTCTCGTATCCACTCTGGCCATTGCGGGCATCCCTCCCCTATCCGGCTTTTTCAGTAAGGACGAGGTGCTTTACCACTCGCTGACGGATGGCAACATCATTCTCTGGGGAATGGGAATTTCGGCGGCTTTACTCACCGGGTTTTATATGTTCCGTCTGGTGTTCATGACCTTTCACGGCGAGTCCCGTGTGGACCCTTCGGTGCATCCGCACGAGTCTCCCAAGATCATGACCATGCCATTGGTCATTCTTGCCGGTTTGGCTGTCGGCGGCGGGCTGTTGGGTATCCCGCTGATTCACGGTTGGCACATTCTGCACAACTGGCTGGAGCCGGTTCTGCATTTCGACCTGGCCTCTGCCCTGCAGCATTCCGAGCACATGCTGCACGAAGCAGGCAAACACGCGCCTTCGTGGGATCACCTGCTGGCGCCCAAAGAACACAATATCGGCCTGGAACTTTTTCTGATGCTGTTTTCCGTCATCGTTGCGGTGACGGGAATTTCGGCGGCTTATATTTTCTATGTCAAGAAACCGGAACTTCCAGACAAGCTCACTGAAAAGCAGTGGGGCTACGAAATCGTCAAGAATAAATACATGGTGGATGAGCTGTACGACGAGACGATCGTCAAACCCACTGTTGAGGGATCGAAGTTTCTCTGGAAAACAGCCGATGCCCAGGGAATCGACGGCGCCGTTAACGGAGTTGCCAAAATTGTTGGCTGGTTCAGTGAAAAGGCCCGGGTGTTTCAATCGGGCTTTGTGCGTAACTACGCCCTGTTTATCGCCATCGGATTTGTTGCATTACTGATCATCGCGTACTAATTTATGTTTTTAACCTTTCTCACATTTCTGCCGCTGGTCGGTGCCATCGTTCTTGCGTTCATGCCGAAGGAAAACGAAGGCATGATCAAGCAAACCGCTGTCGGCTTTGCCGCCGCGGATTTCCTTTTGTCGTTACAGCTGTGGTTCGATTTCGACAACACCACGCACCAGATGCAGTTCGAATACAGCACCTCCTGGATTTCCTCCTGGGGCATCAGTTATCACGTGGGAATAGACGGAATTTCTCTGCTGTTGTTCGTGATGACCACCTTCCTGACGCTGATTTCGATCATCGCTTCTTGGGAGGTCAAAAAATCCATCCGCGAATACATGATGGCCATGCTGGCGCTTTCGACCGGCATGCTGGGCGTCTTCATCTCTCTGGACCTGTTCCTGTTCTACGTGTTCTGGGAATTCCAGCTGGTGCCGATGTACATCATCATCGGCGTCTGGGGCGGCCCACGGCGCATCTATGCGGCGATTAAATTCTTTCTCTACACCGCGGTGGGATCGCTGTTGATGCTGGTGGCCATCATCTGGATTTATTTTATTATTAAAGAACAAACTGGTGTGACCACGACCGACCTGGTGTTTATCACCGAACATCTCGACGTTTCTCTGGACACGCAGAAATGGCTGTTCCTGGCGTTCTTTCTGGCGTTTGCCATCAAGGTGCCCATGTTTCCGTTTCACACGTGGCTGCCGGATGCGCACGTGGAAGCGCCTACAGCAGGCAGTGTCATTCTGGCGGGCGTGCTTCTCAAGATGGGGACGTACGGGTTTTTCCGTTTCAACCTGCCGCTGTTTCCGTACGCGAGCAACGAGTTTGTGCCGGTTATTGCCTGGCTGTCGATCATAGGCATCATCTATGGTGCGCTGGTTTCCCTGGTGCAGGAGGATCTCAAAAAACTGGTGGCTTATTCCAGTGTCAGTCATCTGGGTTTCGTCATGCTGGGCACGTTTGCCTTCAACCACTATGGCATGCAGGGCGCCTTGCTTCAAAATATCAACCACGGCATTAGCACGGGAGCGCTCTTCCTTCTGGTCGGCATGATTTATGACCGGCGGCATACACGCTTGATTAGCGAGTTCGGCGGTCTGTCAAAGCAAATGCCGAAATACGCCATCTGCTTCATGATCGTCGCCCTGTCGTCCATCGGCCTGCCAGGCATGAATGGGTTCGTCGGCGAATTTCTGATCTTGCTTGGAATCTTTCAAGTGGACGGCATGTATGCGGCGCTGGCCACAAGCGGTGTGATCTTTGCCGCCTGCTATATTCTCTGGATGTTTCAGCGGGTCATGTTTCAGGAGTTGAAAAACCCGAAAAACATGAATCTACCCGATATGAATTTGCGTGAAATGATCACGATGGTGCCGTTGATTATTCTGATTTTCTGGATTGGGTTGTATCCCAAACCTTTTATGAAAACCTTTGACGCTTCGGTCAGTCATTTGATCACCAAAGTGGACCCCGGCAACTTCAAGCCCAAGCAGATTAAAGAACATCATGCGGCTTTGATTCAGCAGGAAGACCTCGCCCTACTGAATAAAAAACTTCAGGGCAAAGAAAAGTAAGGAGTGGCAGTGGAACCGATTTTAGCCCCAGATTCTATCGATTTGGTCAGCATAGCGCCTGTATTGGTGTTGACTGTCTTTGCGATGGGGATTCTCATTCTCGACCTGTTTGCCGGGAAAAGTAAAGTCCTGCTGGCCTTTGTCAGCCTGGTCGGGCTTTTAATGGCCGCCATCAGCGCTTTTGCCAAATTCAAGCTGCCGGTCCATTCCTTTACCGACAGCTATGTGGTGGATCATCTATCGGTTTTTTTCATCGTTATTTTTACGATCAGCTCCGCTCTGGCCATCCTGATTTCCATTGATTACAACCAGCGGGAAAACATCAAGGCCGGTGAATATTACGCCCTCATTCTGTTCTGCACGGTCGGGATGGTGCTTCTGGCGTCCTCCACCGACATGATCCTGATTTTTCTCGGCATCGAAATCGTTTCGATCTGCCTGTACGTTTTGGCCGGAATTAGAAGAAACGACTTAAAATCCAACGAAGCGGCGTTAAAATATTTTCTACTGGGCGCTTTCGCCACAGGCTTCCTGCTGTATGGCATGGCGCTCATGTATGGCGCTTCCGGAACCACCAATCTGCTCAAACTCGCCGAACTCTTGAAAACAGGAGAAATCAACTCCAAGCCGATTTTGATTGTCGGGGTGGTCCTTCTGGTTATTGGCTTCGGTTTCAAAGTCGCATCCGCCCCCTTTCACATGTGGGCGCCGGATGTCTATCAGGGCGCGCCTTCACCGGTCACCGCATTCATGGCGGTGGGACCCAAGGCGGCGGCACTGGCGGCTTTCTTCCGCGTTTTTGCTGAAACCATGCCCGATATCGCTTCCTCATGGGAAACCCTGCTCTATGTCGTGGCCGTGTTGACCATGTTTCTTGGCAACCTGGGCGCGATCTTCCAGACCAATATCAAGCGTCTGCTGGCGTATTCCAGTATTTCCCATGTCGGCTATATTCTGATCGCCATCATCGCTAAAAATTCCCTGAGCAGCGCCAGCATCCTTTTTTATATGCTGACTTACGCATTCATGATTTTTGGCATCTTCGGCATCATCATCCTGCTCGGACAAAAGGGCAATGAAAACCTGGAGATCGAAAGCTACTCCGGCCTGGGCTTCAAGCACCCGGTGCTGGCGATGTGCATGACCATTTTTCTTCTTTCGCTTGGGGGTTTGCCACCCTTTGCCGGGTTTGTCGCCAAATTCTATATTTTCAGCGCGGCGATAAAGGAAGGTTATATCTTTCTTGTCATCATCGCGGTGCTGAACAGCGCCATCTCCTTCTACTACTATTTGAAGGTCGTCGTGTTCATGTACATGAAGGAACCGGTCAGAGAAATCCAAGTCTCCATCTCTCCGGTAACTGTTTTTGTTATCGCCCTTTCGGTCATTGGCACCATTGAACTCGGAATTTTCCCCGATCCCATCATTTCCCTCGCCCA
>JAJDBE010000273.1 GCA_029261515.1 Nitrospinaceae bacterium
AAGGCGGCCTCTATCCGGCGCTTCTTCGGAATACTTCCAGTAAACGCCAGACCAAAGGAAACACAGCAAGCCGGAAAACGCCGTCGCCACGCGCCAGCCGGTTTCTTCTGGGAACAAGAGCGCGATGGGTGGCAGGGAGAACGCCGCCGCCGCCGCGCCAAAGTTGCCCCAACCGGCGTAGATGCCCTGGGCCGTGCCCATCTTCTCCGGCGGGAACCATTCGGCGATCATCTTGATGCCGACGACGAATCCGCCACCGGCGATGCCCATTAGCAGACGCGAGATCAGAAATTCATTAAAGGTATGCGACAGGGAAAAATGAAAACTCACCGCCGCCGCAAATAAAAGCAGGCTGGTGAAGATCAGCCGGGGACCGTAGCGGTCGACGAGAGAACCGATGACGATTCTGGCGGGTATTGTCAGCGCCACGTTGCTGATCATCAGAATATGAATTTGATCCAGCGTCAACCCCGCCTGCTGCATGAGGGTGGTGTTGAACGGGGCCATGTTGAACCAGGCCACGAAGGTCAAAAAAAAAGCGACCCACGTCAGGTGCAGGACGCTTTTCTGCTTACGGCTGAATCCGAACATTTAGTGAGTTGTCATGCAGCCGGAGGGTTCATTGAGTCGCGGTGGAGGAGCCGGGTTGGCTGGTCATGAATTTGTGTGATTTGACAAGGCCCGATTCGTCAAACAGGATCACCATGTCTTTTGAGGTGTCCTGCCCGATCATGCGGTATTTGTTGTATTCGTAAATCCACATTTCCCTGCCGTTCTGCCAGCCCTTTTTAAAGGGCATGCCGAACATCGTCTCAACTTCTTTTTTGCTGGTGCTGCCGTTGACGATGTTATCGAAGTTGGCTTCTTCAAATTTTTTGCCGCCGGTTCCGCAGCCTGCAACTGCCAGACTCCCTATCAGGAGACTCAAAATGAGTAAAAATTTCAAGCGCATGAATACCTCCTTAAAATTTGCCGAAATGGTCTATTTCTCAGGAATGCCTGCCCGTTACGAAACTCATAAAATCTTATCACGCCGCGGCAAATTTACAAAAAAATGTGGCCCAACCCCGCAAACCCGCAAGACGCCCTGAATCAGCCTGCGGAAATGCTGTATTTCTCCTGATGCAGTTTGGGGTTCACCTGAAAATTGATTTCAATTTTATGTTGCTCCTCCATTTCCTCGATGAAAGAGCTTTCTTCCTGAAACATCAAATCGTAGATCGCCGGATGCACCTCAACTTGCAGCGCTTTGCGGGGTAAATTCTGGCTGACGCGTTTTTGCATTTCCCGGATGATCTCGTAGCATATCGTCGTCGGCGATTTGATGTACGCCTTGCCCTCGCAATAAAAACAGGGGTCGCACAAATTTTGCACGAGGCTTTCGCGGACGCGTTTGCGGGTCATCTCGGCCAGGCCCAACTCTGAGATTTTCAGAATTTTCGTGCGCGAGCGGTCTCCCTTGAGCGCCTGATTGAGCGCGTTCCATACGATTTCCTTGCTCTCCTCCTTGGCCATGTCGATAAAATCGACAATGATGATGCCGCCGATGTTTCTGAGGCGCAACTGGTAAACGATTTCCTTGACCGCTTCCAGATTGGTTTTCAGAATCGTTTCCTCGGGGTCCGTGTGGCCGACGAACCTGCCGGTGTTGACGTCGATCGCCACCAGGGCTTCGGTCAGATCGATGGAAATAAAGCCACCGGACTTCAGCCAGACTTTGCGGTCTAAGGCGCGGTTGATGTCCAGCTCGATGCCAAAATGATCGAAAATCGGCATCGGATCGCTATAAAGTTCAATTTTGTCCGCCAGGTGAGGAAGGTAGGTGGAACAGAACTCGACACATTTATCAGAATCTTCCTGTGAGTCGATCACCAGCCGTTCTACATCCTGAGTGAACAGATCGCGGATGGAACGGAAGATCAGGTTGAAATCCTCATACAACAGACGGCAGGGACCGCAATTGTCGGAATTTTTCTTTAAATTATCCCAAAGCCGGTGCAGAAAATTAAGGTCCGTCTCAAAATCGTCTTTTTCACAACCCTGGCCCGCGGTGCGGACGATGTAACCTTCGCCGACTCTGCCGACTTCAGAAATGACCATTTTTAACCGTTCTTTTTCGACCTCGTCTTCGATCCGGCGTGAAACATTAATATGACTCACCGTCGGCATATAGACCAGGTAACGGCCCGGCAGGCTAATATAGGTAGTGATTCTGGCTCCCTTGGTGCCCAGCGGATTCTTGGCCACCTGCACCATGATTTCCTGGCCTTCTTTAAGCAAATCCTGAATGGGAATTCCGTGGTTCATCTCCCGGCGCGGCTTGTCCTGTTCCTCCTTTTCCGGCTCCTCTGTCAACGGAATGCCATTGCCCTCGGTTTCATCGAGATCGAGCATGTCGAGCACGTCGATATCGCCCACGTAAAGAAACCCGGCTTTTTCCAACCCGATATCCACAAAGGCCACCTGCATTCCGGGAAGGATTTTCGTGACTTTACCTTTATAGATATTGCCGACGATTCCTTTGTTGGCTTTGTGCTCGATGAACAATTCCACCAGCTGATTGTTTTCCATCAGGGCCACCCGGATTTCTCTGGGATTGGAATTGATGATAATTTCAGAGTGCATCGACTTTCATTCCTCAAACAAATAATGAATGTTCTATAGAGAACAAATACCCCTTATCAAGATAGGAAAGGGAGGAGGCCTTGCCCTTTCCATCTCCGCAGTTCCCAGCCTTAAGAATCATGAGACAGAGCCGGGAATTATACCACTAAAACTGCTTCTTAAGCTTGCAAAGCCGGAAGGAAAGAAGTTTGACTTTAACTTTCAGTTGATTTGCGAAAAATTTTTATTTCTAGGCTAACGCAGGGTCCGCCGCATGCCTATATTCAATAATAAACCCACGGCGAAAAAGTTGGTGATCAGCGAAGATCCCCCGTAACTCAAGAGGGGCAGTGGAAGGCCGGTGATGGGAAACAGGCCAATGGTCATCCCGATGTTAAAAATTATGTAAAACGCCAGGGAACTCGTCAGCCCCAGCGCCATGAATAATCCAAAACGGTCCGCCGCACGAAACGCGATATTCAGTCCCTTGAGAATGATAAACAGATACAGGCCAAAAAGAATCACCACGCCGATGAACCCGGTTTCCTCTGCAAATACCGAAAATATGAAGTCGGTATGCTTTTCCGGAAGAAAATTGAGGCGGCTCTGTGTGCCGGCAAAGAATCCTTTCCCCCAGAACCCCCCCGAACCGATGGCGATTTTCGACTGGATCGAGTGATAGCCCGCGCCCAAAGGGTCGAGATCGGGATTGAATAGGGTCAGCACGCGGTTCTTCTGGTAATCCTTCATGAAAAACCACAGCAAAGGGGCGGAAATGATCCCGGTGGCAAACAGCTTTAACAGCGTGATGAAGTTGAATTCAATGGCGGTGATGAACACCAGGAAAATCAGGAACACCATGATGGAGGTGCCAAGGTCGGGCTGGCTGGCGATCAGCAATCCAATGATCAAGGTGAGAAAGGCAGGCACGATCAGATCCTTGAATTGAAACTGACCCTGGAGTTTGCCGGTTTCAAAGTACTTTGCCAGAACGATGATCAACGAAATCTTGGCGAACTCAGAAACCTGAATGCTGAGAGAGCCAATATGAATCCATCGCTTGGCGCCGGAAGCCACGGTCCCATAAAGCAAAACGTAAATGAGCGCCAGAACGGTGACGGCATAAATCAAATAGGCGTGACGGCTGAGCAGCCTGTAGTCCACCGCCAGCGCCACCAGCATGACCGCCAAGCCATAGAAAATCCAATAAATCTGCTTAATATAGAGACCGCGGAAAAAGGGCTCCGGCCGGCCGTGGTTGGCACTGTATATGATCACCACCCCAAGAATAGCCACAGAGAGGGTGATAATGAGAAATCCCCAGCTGAAGTTGGATGCTAATCTACGATCAATCATGATGGGAAGCTATAATATCACACCCCGGATAATTTCTGTTCCAAGACATGGAACTTTCGGATGGGAGAGTTTACGGGAATTCCCACCTGAAAAAAATGATGCAGAAAATTTTTTATTACATTCGATTGCCCAGCCGGGCCTTAAATAAATAATCCATTTAAAATCAACTGCTTAAAAACGCTGCGCATTTTCTAATCGGCTTAAGGAACTCACTCAATTTACTCGCATTAGAGCCACTATCCCCCGATTTTTCCACAGGTTTGCCACACGCTCTGTGGATTAAAAAATTTTAATTTATCGGCAGTCTGAACTCCGCTTGTTGTCTGAAATTCCGCGCAAATGAGGCCCAAACCCCTCTATTTATTTGATGAAAACACCCCTGAGGAGCGGAAACCCAGGTGCTCAAAAGGAAATTCCATTGCCCCCTTTTCAAAATCTCGTTTCAACCAGAACTGGCGGCAGATTCGGAGATGTCAAAATTTTGGAGTGCGCCAGAGACCGATTTATCAAGGCAAAAAGGGTCTATTAAATGGAAAGTAACTACCATGATAGCGATTGGACCGTTAAATAGGGTGTATCCGGAGATGCCAAATTTTTGATATCCCGAACCCCGCATAAAATCAATTTAGAAGGCGTCTTAGGGTCCCCCTCAAAGCAACTGTGGATAACTAAAACCTGTCAAGGAAATTTATTTCGGGCAAATATAAAATCGAAACTCAATCATATAACTAATTGAATTTAAACATATTATAACGAATAAAGTCAGAAATTGACGACATCACCCGAATAAAAAGTTCGCCTTCTTTTGCTCAATTTGCCCAAGTTTTCACAATTTACTAACACCCTGAATAAATTGCGGAAGGGACCGAACAAGGCTAAATCTCGGCCTGAGTTCGGAGTCGCGAAATTGGAAAGACGAAATGTGACCTACCTGACGTTTTTCTGAATAGGTGAATGGCTTTCGAGATAATGTTCCATGTCGGCAGGTAACGGGCAAATAAAGACCTGAGGTTCCCCGGTAAGAGGATGACTGAGTTCCAAACGATGAGCATGCAGGGCTTGACGCTGCATTTTCATATATTTGGCCTCCACCTTGCCACCATAAGTGGCATCCCCAAGAATCGGGTGCCCGAGAGACGCAACATGCACCCGGATCTGATGCGTCCTTCCGGTTTTGGGAAACAGCCGCAAATAGGAAAAATGTGGGTAGCAGGCGAGGACCTCATATTCCGTCGTGGCCTCTCTTCCGCCCTCTTTCTGCGTGGCCATCTTTTTGCGGTGCACCTTGTGCCTGCCGATGGCAGCGTCGATGACTCCTTTATCCTTTTTGACCTGGCCGCGCACCAGCGCCAGATAGACCTTCCTTATTTCTCGCTGTTTAAATTGCCGCGCCAGGGATTTATGTGCCGCCTCCGTTTTCGCCACCAAAACCAGCCCGGAGGTGTCCTTATCCAGCCGGTGCACGATGCCCGGACGCTCCACGCCACCAATTCCGGATAGATCCTTACAATGATGCAACAGAGCATTGACCAGAGTGCCCTTGGAGTGCCCCGGAGCCGGATGCACCACCATGCCCGGCGGCTTGTCCACCACCACCATGCAGTCGTCCTCATAGACGATGTTGAGGGAAATCGGCTCGGCAGGCAGGTCCAGCGGTCGCGCGGAAGGCACCCGGATTTCGACCCTATCTCCCGCTTTTACCTTGTATTTGGCCACAGCGGGGGCGCCATTGACCGACACACAATCATCGTCGATCAGCTTCTGCAGGCGCGAGCGGCTGATCTCGCTCTGCACCCCGGCAAGGTACACATCCAGCCTTGTTTTCGCGGAAACCGCGTCCACTTGATAACTAAGTTGTTGCATTTTAAAGTTTTACTCGGAATTAAACGCGTTTTCCCTTACCCTATTAGTATAAAACACATTTGCCGTTTTAAAGGGGGACTTTCCCCTCATCAAGACAAAGTTATGCCTTTTTTCCACAAGGAGGAGAAATGCGACGCTTTTTACTTTTCACAGCATGGATCATCGCCGCCACATGGGCCGCAGGGTTCCAGCCGATACAGGCGGACGCTGCGGAAGCCAGGGTGCTGGTCAGCGAAGTGACCGACTCGCGCTCGTCGAAGGGCTTTTTCGCCAAATGCGAGCTGGAACTCATCATCATGGGCAACGACGTGGCCGATTCCCTGGGCGTGCGTTCGGTCCGCGTTCATTATGCCGCAGACGACACGGGCCGCCTGCTCATGGAAAAAAAACCGCAGGGACCCGGTTTTTTTCATTTCAATGAGAAAAAAGACCACAAAATGACTTCAAAAGTGGACCTCAAGAATCCCTCCCGCGAGGCGCGGTTCATTCAATCCGTCAAAGGCGAGATCGAGCTGTTTCAGCCCAACCCCAAAAACGGCAGTCAGGCCGTCATCAGCGGCTTCTTAGGGCAACCGGGCAAACTGCTTGCGCATCCGGCGCTCAAGAAAAACAAGGTGCAGGTCAGCTACGTGACCCAAGAAATCTACGAAGCGCAGAAGAAACGCGAAATGGAAAACGTAAAAAACAAAGAGATGGAAAAACTTGGCCAGGAACTGGGGGAAGCCTTCGGCAAGATGTTTGAGGGGATGTTCGCCGGATTCATGGGCGACGCAAAAAACTCCGTGCATCTCGTTATCAACGATCCGGAAAACCGCGTGGTGGAATTCGATTTTCAGGACGGCAACGGCGAGAGGGTCAAACCCATGTCGCGCTCCAATATGGGGAAACTGCGTACCTACGGGTTCCAGGAACTGCCGTCGCCCGATCTTAAGCTGGTGGTCTACATGGCCACCGATGAATCCGTCAAAGTGGTGCCCTTTTCTCTCGACAAAGTGGCGTTGCCGTAGATCAGGATCACTTCTCCAACAATCGCGGCATCAGTTCCACCAGGTTGCAGGGAGGGTTGTTGCTGTTCAGCTGATGCACGAGGATGCCGTCCCACGCGTCCTTGCAGGCGCCGGTGGACCCCGGCAGCGCGAACAGAAACGTTCCCTTGGCCACGCCGCCTGTGGCGCGCGACTGAATGGTCGAGGTTTTGATATTTTGATAACTCAGCCAGCGGAACAGTTCGCCGAATCCGGGAATGGATTTTTCGTAAAGCGCTTCAAACGCTTCTGGCGTCACGTCGCGCCCAGTGACTCCCGTGCCGCCGGTGGAGATCACCACGTCCACATCGTCACGGTCGATCCATTCCTTGAGCGCCGCCTGAATCAGTTTGATCTCGTCTTTGACAATGCGTTTTTCCACCAGGTTGTGCCCGGCTTTTTTGATGCGTTCCACCAGCGTGTCGCCCGATTTGTCATCCGCCTCGGTGCGGGTGTCGGAAACCGTCATCACGGCGATGTTCACCACTTTGGGTTTTGAGTTGTCGTCCATCCGTTGTTCTCCCTGAATCCATCCGTTAAAAAATCCATGCCGCAAACTCCCGGCATTAAAAGCGTGTTGGCAAACTGAAGCGTCCTTTGCTATGGTTGAGGCAAGTATACCGACAAACTGAAAGGGGTTCAACAATGCCGGCTGCGATCATCACCGGGGGGGCCGTCCGCCTGGGGCGGGCCATGGCGCTTCACCTGGCCAAAAAGGGCACTAACATCGCCCTGCACCACAACGCCTCCTCTAAAGACGCGAAAGAGACTCTTACCGAAATTCGGTCTACCGGAGTGCGGGCGGAATCCTTCCCCTGCGACTTCACCGATCTTTCAGCCGTCGAACAACTCATCGCACAGGTCGTCAGCGTATTTCCCGATACCGAACTGCTCGTCAACGGCGCCGCCAACTTTGTTCAGGAAGATATTGAGCACACCGAAACAAAGACGCTTCAGGACACGCTCCACATCAACCTGATGACGCCGTTTCTTTTAATGCGCGATTATAAAAAGCGCATCAACCGGGGAATGATCGTCAATATTTTAGACGAGCGGATTTTGCGCAACGTGCCGACGTTTGCCGCCTACTCCGTCGCCAAATCGGGCTTGTCGCATCTGACGCATTTGGCCGCCATCGAAATGGGAGCGACCGTAAGGGTCAACGGCATCGCGCCAGGCCTCATCCTGCCGCCTGCCGGAGACACCGAAGAATATCTTACACGCGGGGCGAAACTGATTCCCACTCTGACGCACGGCAACGAAGAAGATATTTTGCGCGGTCTCGATTATCTGATAAACAGCCCGTTTGTGAACGGCGAGACCCTGTTCATCGACGGCGGCCAGTCCAAGGGCTGGGCGCGGAAAAAGCGCGGCGGGAAAGCGTCCCCACCCGTAGACCCTTCCTGGCTGGACGGCGGGATTTAAAGTGAAATTACAGAACGCACGTTGCCAGGCGGAACTATTGGGGGAAGTATGAAAATTTTAATCGCCATCGATTTGTCTGAATCTTCGGAAAGAGTGATTGGGCAAATGAAAGAATTTGCCAAAGCACTCTCCGCCAAGATATGGCTTTTGCACGTCGCGGAACCCGATCCTGATTTTGTGGGGCATGATGTGGACCCCAAGGTCATGCGCGATGCGATTGCAAAAAGGTTCCATAAAGAGCACCAGGAGCTTCAGCGAATTGCCGAGGAATTGCGCGCGACCGGATTGGATT
The DNA here is from genome assembly GCA_029261515.1 of Nitrospinaceae bacterium. Lineage (GTDB taxonomy): Bacteria > Nitrospinota > Nitrospinia > Nitrospinales > VA-1 > JAJDBE01. The sequence continues at coordinate 8,566 of JAJDBE010000273.1, forward strand.
GCACGGCCTTATTGGTGCAAGGAGCGACCGCTGAGACGATCCTCAACGAAGCTGAGAAATTGTCTGTCGACATGCTGGTACTGGGTTCGCATGGGAAAGGGGCGGTTGCGCGTCTTCTCATCGGCAGTACCAGTGAAGCGGTCCTGCATAAATCCCCTGTTCCCGTTTTGATCGTCCCAACCCATAAGCGTTCTTAAAGAAAACTCCGGTCCGTCCTACCCCCATCTGCAATAGACTCCTCTCCCCTCAG
>JAJDBE010000274.1 GCA_029261515.1 Nitrospinaceae bacterium
CAACTCGGAGTAGGGCATCAGAGGTTTATCCCGCAGGTAGCAGACCCAGTCGATGCGGATGTCCTTCTCTTCATAGTCGACGTTGAGCCGGGATGAAGAAATCACAGTGAAAGGGCGAAACAATTTCATTGGGTCACAGGCTTCGGCGCTTGGCAGGCGTTTTGAAAAAAGGCTTCGTGGTCAACTGAATACTCCTAATTATGCGAAGTAATGTGTTTATGAGGAAACATCGATTTTATGTTTCACCTCAACGTCAAATACTTCTTGGTTTATAGGGGAATCGAGACGGCCATTATCTAAAATGGTAAATACCAATTCCATATCATCTTCAGTAATAACCAGCTTTCCATCGTCTGAATATTGAATTCCCCAATTGCGCTCACTATTTACTTCCTTTAATTTGGACATGAACTGTTGATCTTTGTAATATCCTGATTTCTTAATTTTTGATAAACGACGTAACCACCTCATATTATCTCCAACAAGCTTTGATATATTTTGGGGGTTTTTAAATAGTTTGAGTTTCGCAAACTCCTTAACAATCTCATCTCTATTTTTTTCCATGCCTGCGCGAAAATTCAATGCCTTTTCAAATTCTTTTTTATGCACAATGAAGATTGTTCCATCAAACGAAAAAAAATCAACTTTGCTGTCAATGCGAAAAATTTCCTTAAAATCTAAATCGACCAGCGTATTATTCTTAAATATTAAATTTATAAATTGTGTTACTTTTTTAATATTCCATCCACCCTCTATATAGCGAATAGCATAAAGAGGTTGTTCATCTTTTATGTCGAGACGGGATATATATAGATTTTTTTTGAGCAAATCTTCATAGGTTTTGGCGAATTGAGGCTCTTTTTCCGCATTGATTAATTCAAGGATTTCTTCAAAATCAGTCTCAGAGTTAGGAATTCCAAGGATATTATTATCCAGATCGGCAGTATTGAAATCGTATTGTAGAACATCGTTTGATCCCGCAATTTTTTTGCTTACTATACTCCGAAGCTTCTCTTTCAGGTTTTTATCTATATTGACTTGCAAGACTTTGTATTTAGCTTTTCTTTGGGTTACTTGTCGTCGCAATACATAAAATGATACAGTGGCTTTTTTCCAATCAAGCTTCTTGAGCTTTTTAAATAATTTTTTTAGTTCATCCATATTTATTCCTCTGGATTCCTTTCTGTCACCAGGAATAATTGCTCTGATAATTCGGCAATACGACAGCGCTCATTTTTTCTAAGTCTCTCTCCTTTGACCAAGAAAAAATGCTCGTATACTCTTCCGTTTTTTTTATAGTGAACATCATAGAGGTTGTATCCCATGACAGCCAAGATGGGATTAATGAAAATATTGTGGGTTTTTAAAGTTAACCAATACATGATGAGCATAAAAAAACCAAAGCTAAGAAGTAAATTAGTGCTTCCGAGGTCCATGACGAAAAAGGAAATCATATAGGGAATACTGTAGTTAATTAACTCCCCTGAACGGTTGGAGACCTTTTCTACAGTTATGGGGGGTGTTGAAATTTTTAGAAAATTTACTGAGGCCCACATAAGTATGCAGCTAATAATAGAAATACCTAAAATTGGCCACACTATTTCAGGGTGATTTAAAATATTGTTTTCAAAATCATAATCCTGAATTAAAAATATGATTGAGAGCGGAGAGTATGCACTTAGGAATAATAGAATTGACGGAAGAAATCTAAGTTTCATAACGCCCTTTATTCTATCGGTTTATCTGGAGATATGCCAATCAGGATTTGATCGAGGATTGAGTTTTAAATTCCCAGCTGCGTTTCGCGCCTTCCCGCGTCAGAGCTTCGCCTGTAAGCGCCAGCTCTACTGGGATCGCGCCTCTTGGAATTTCTCCTCTCGCGGCCAGGATGGCGACGATCGATGCATGCCACCCCGTCAGTTTTTCCATCGCGGTGAACCCGGTCGTCTCGTCATAAGTTTCGATCAATTCCAGGGTGCAGGACGCTGGTTTTTCCCCGGTCGTGCCGTTGCATTGCGTGCGAATGACGCAAATGTCCCGGATTTGGTCTGTGGTGATTTTGGGTTCCAGGAGCGCGTGATAAAATTTTCGCGGAATGATTGTGGACCCGTTGAGGGCGACGGGAGTTTCTTCAAACAAACCCAATTGCTGAAACGCCTGGAATTGATCCCAATGCCCCGGATAGCGGAGGGTTTTGTTTTCCAGCCGTTTTAATTTTCCAGCGAACGTCCAGGGAGCGGTGGAAAGCCCGCCGGAGGTGACGGCGGCTTCCAATTGACCTAACGGTGGTGGAAACTCCAGAACCTCGCGTTCGGCGAGACAAGGGACCGGAATCACTTCGCCTTCGCGCAAAAACCAGGCGTCACCGTAGTATTCGTTCGTCAATCCATTGATATTGAAAGTGAGAAGGTAGTTCCAGGGCGGTTCGGGGTTTTGCGGCAGTCCGCCATCCCAGATCAACACCTCTTCCGGGTGTTCGACGAAGGACATGGCCAATACGCCCATCGAAATGTTGAGTCCGGGACCCATGCCGCAGTCCGGAGTGATCGTGACCCCGGCCTTTTTTGCTTCCGCGTCGAGGTTCAATTGTTTTCGGACGGTGTCGGTGTGTCCGCCGAGATCGCAGAGACTGGACCCGCAGGCGATGGCGGTCTCCGTAATGAGAAGGTTCAGTGGGTAAGGAACGGCGCTCAACGTGGCGTCGATTCCGGTAAGGGCCTTGGTGAGTTGAATTTTGTCCGTTGCGTCCAGCGCCTGCCCATTATAAATGCTGGTATCGAGAAGCGAATTTAATTTTTCAGCGCCAGCTTTGGCGGCGTCAGGATTGACATCATAAAGGAGAATCTCTTTGGCTCCTCCAAACCGGCCCATGTCGTATGCGGCGGACAAACCCTGGCGTCCGGCCCCTAAAATGGCGTAACGATAGCTCATAGTTTTTTGATTTTATTGGGTTAAATAGTTTAAAGCAACACGGAACGAGAGGGGATCCGGAAAGACTCCCGGTTCGATCCTCCAAGTCCAGATTCAATCCAGCAATATCATGCCGATGTTTTCAACGGATGAGCAGGGCTTGCTGGGAGAAACATCCCCCCAACCGTTATTAAACACGGTTCCCTGCACGTCAATCCCACAACCTTGCATCGTCGGGCGGGCTTTCTCGGGATATTTGCAAAAGGTGTCTATGGTGCACTCTTCACATAAATCACAAGGACGCGAGCACATGCCAAAGGCCCTGAAATAATTTTTCGATTTAAACGCTTCTTCCAGGCTCACCACAATTTCCCTCATATTGTAGTCCGGCTTGGCGTAAATCAATAACGCCCTCTGGTAGTCCGCCAGTATCTCCGCGGTCTCATCCGTCGTCGGCGTGTTGGGAGGGCAGGTGTGTAGCTTTGCATAGTGAGGGCAGCCGAACTGGCATTGCATCCGGGTCCAGTTGCCGATGGCGACGGTTTTGGTCCAAATGATCTTGGCCCGGCTCGCTCCCCGGTCGATTGCTTCCTGAACCACTTCCTTGTTGTTCTTAAAATCCAGCGGAAGGTGTCTGAGGTTGGAAGTTTGTGATTCCATGATTTTATTTATCCATTCCTTAAGTTTTTCTGCCCCGGATAATAAATTTTCACCCCAGGATTCAGAAATGAACTTAAAAAAACGAGTTGGTTGCCGGCAAGGTTCTGTCCTTATGTATAGGGTCTATTATAAAGGAGGGAAAGGCCTTTGGGGAGGACTTGTCAAAATAAAAATGACTTCGGAATTCCGATGTTTATGCCGGGTATTTGCACGGGGAATTTATAAAAAATGCTGCTTTGATTTTGTGCAAGTTATTGGTATTGTGTCGCATCGGCCTCCTGAAACATCGGTGGGGGAAAATGACAAAAAACACACTTTTTAAATGACTGAGCCTATTAAAGCGGTAATTTTTGATTGGGCCTGGACCCTGGTGGACCTGGGAGATGAAAACGACCGCAATCCGTTTTCGCGGATTTTTGATTATTTGCGCGAAAAAGGGGTGCAACTTCCTGATTTTGAGGAGTTTTACGGCCTGTACCGGAAAATTTTCTACGAAACCATCGGCGATTCGCAAAAAGATTTCCGGGAGGCCTGCTTTGAACCTGTATTGAATTACCTGCTGTTTTACTTTTCCATCAATATCGAAGGCAAGACCACTGTCAAGGAAATCCTGACCCGTTATTACAAGGAAATTTATGCGAACCGTAAGGTCTACCCAGATGCGCTTCCCACCCTGCGGGCGTTGAAAGCAGATGGAATGCGGATGGGAATCATCTCCAACACCACGAATCCTCCCTTCATGAAAGATTATGAGCGGGTGCAATCCGGATTGGATGCCTATTTCGAGTTTTCTATTTACTCTTCCGATTTTCCCTACCGCAAACCACATCCTTCCATATTCACACTGGCCAGCCGGGCTTTAAACCTCGATGCGAAACACGTTCTCTATGTGGGGGACAACCCTGGAAACGATATTGCCGGTGCGCAAACGATTGGCATGCGTGCGGCCTGGATCAACCGATTGAAGGAAACCCTGCCGGAAGGAATCGTGCCCGATTTTGAGGTTCGTTTGCTGACGGATTTGTTGGAAATCGACTGCCTGCAACCTTAAAGGATTTCTCATGCACCGATTTTTTGTCCGGCCTGAAGATTTTACTTCCGGGGAAGTGGTTTTGCGCGGTTCGGATGTGAGTCATATCCGCACGGTTTTAAGATTAAAACCAGGCGAGCGGATTCAGGTTCTCGATGGCCTGGGAAACCGGTACTGCGTCTGTTTGACAGAAGTGAAGCCTAAAGAGATAAGGGGACAGGTGGAATCGAAAGAGGCCGTGCAAACGGAATCTCCGCTCAACCTGCGCATGGGGTTATCTCTTCTTAAAGGCAACAAGTTCGACCCCATTCTGCGCAAAGCGGTGGAATTGGGGGTCCGGTCCGTGGTTCCTCTCAGAACCGAACGCTGTGTTGTCCGCGTATTGCGTACCGAAGAAGATAAAAAAATTGCCCGCTGGGAAAAAATTGCCAGAGAAGCCGCCAAGCAGTCCGGTCGCACGGAATTGCCCGCGGTTCATCCTAGATTGCAGTCGGTAGAAAACTTCTGCCATGAATGCCGGGATTTTGACGTCAAAATTATTTTCTGGGAAGAGGAGGAAGAAACAAGATTAAAGGATATTCACGTAGAAAATTCTCCCAGGTCCATTGCTTTCCTCACAGGGCCGGAAGGCGGGTTCAGCCGTCAGGAAATTGAGGCCGCCAAGCAGTCCGGATTTCAGCCGGTCAGTCTCGGGCCGCGCATTCTGCGGGCGGAAACGGCCCCGGTCGTCGTTCTTTCCCTTTTACAAAACCGCTGGGGGGATTTATAAACCGCGCTTTACGTCGATTGGATAAAACGGTTTCGGAAAAAAGTGGAGAGAAATTTTTGTTACCTTAACCGGCCCTTCAAAACCGGGTTACCCCTGCATTGGCCCTAGGAGTATGGACCCAGCCTGAACGAAGTTTCACACGAATTCATGCAGTGCGGCTTTCGCTGCCCATCCCCCTGAACCGATGGCACCGCTGAAGCCGCCCATGCCCGCGTAGGACGAAGCCAGCCACAGCCCTTTGATCGACGTCTTGGGCGTTCTCGGTGGTCCCGACAACAGGCTCTGCTCTGGAACGTTGGGGGCGAATCCATAGACGGCACCCCCCGGTGTATTCAGGAAATGGTGCATCGTCCGCGCCGTGGCCATGTCGCTTTGCACAACAGCGCCGGCAAATCCCGGCCACTCCTCATCAAGACGACCGATCACTGTGTCGAGCCAGGCATTTTTCTTAGAGTGATAATCGGCGTCGCTCAGCCCGTCCCAGTTCGTGAGCCGGTCGGCACCCGCAATGCTCACCGGAAAGAGTTCACCGTCGATCAGGCCGCTGTCAATACGACTGTAGTCGCAAACCCCCAATGCGGGTAATCGGCCGCTGGGCATTTCGGCGAAAAGCCCTGCGCCATGCTTGAAATCGCTGAGACGCTCCATCCATTCTGGAATGATCATGGTCGAATACGCGGATAGGCCCAGTTCCGAGGGGCGCCGGTTCAGGCCAAGGGTGATCGAAACCAGGGAGGTCGACAATGGCTTGCCACGATAAGGCGCCATGAAGCTGTCGCGCTCCGCCGACGGCAGCATGTTCTCCACCGCATGCGGCGATGCGTTGGCGAACACCACGGGCGCGTGGGCAACCACATTTTCTCCACCGGCTCGTGGCCGATACCGAACCCCTGACACCTCGCCTTGCCCGCCAAGCAGTATCTCGACGGCGGTCTGACCGGAAAGCGCCTCACCGCCGCCTTCGCGGATTCGATCTACAAGCTTATCACTGAGCACCTGGGAGCCGCCTTTGATATAATTGCCACCGCCTTGAATAAATCCGCCCTGGGCAACTGCATAAATGAGCCACCACATCTGATCGGGATCGTCCGCGTAATAGGGAAGGTTTGCCGCCAGGGCGAACTTGATGGCTTCATTGCCGCCAAAATACCGCTCCAGCACTTGGGAAACACTTGAACGCATGTCACGCAATACAGGCCAAAGTCGAAACGGCAACTCGGCGCTATGGGCGAGCCACCACAAACTATCGTGCTTTTCCATGAGGAACTGAATGGCCGATTGAGTCGAGCCAACGCGTTTCAGGAAACGGCGGATGGGACCCGCTTCGTGCGGAAAACGCTCAGTCAGGCGCTCGCGCAAAGCGTCGATACCATGAGGAATGACCAGTGGCGCCCCTATGAGCGGGCAACGGACCTCCTGGAAATCTCCCACCGGAACCAACTCGATATCCTGATATAGGTCGAGCGCTTCGAAGATCTCTCCTTTGGGGTCGGAAGTGGCTCGCGGGCCCGCCGTTTCGTGCAACGAGGCCTCTATCGTCATGGCTCCCCGGTGATAGGTCGTTGCCGCACCACCAAAGCTGTCGTTTTGTTCGAGGACCAGGACCCTGTGACCGGCGTGTGCGAACAGCGCGCCCGCCGTCAGCCCCCCGAGGCCGGATCCAATAACGATTGCGTCGTAGTCATTAGGCATGGTGAGGCTCGTGAATCCGAGATTGGCTATACTATAATATGACCTCTCTCCTGAAAATTCTCAACCTTCCTTCTTTTATATTTTTTAGGACATGCGTATTTTTTCTCAAAGGGTTAAACCCCTTTGATGAAATATTTGAAAAGTTTCAAATTCTTGCTTCCTTATCCCGGCAAAGAAGTTAATATAGAGAAAGTTTAGTTGCCCCGGAGAAGGCTTGAACTCCTAAGGCCTTGCTACTGGAGGATTATTGAAAAACGGCATCCACCCTTCACATCACCTCACCATGAACTATCAATGCAAAATCGATATTTTTGAAGGTCCTCTGGATCTGCTCCTGCACCTGATTAAGGAGCAGAAGATGGACATTCACGATATCCCGATTGCCGAGATCACCCGGCAATATGTCGATTACCTGGATTTGATGCAGGAGTTGAATCTGGAAATCGCCGGGGAGTACCTCGTTATGGCGGCAGAGTTGACGCGCATCAAATCCAAAATCCTGCTTCCCGTTCAGGAGCAGGAGTTGGAAGAAGGGGAAGAGGGTCAGGATCCCAGAGCCGACCTGATGCGGCGGCTTCAGGAATATCAGCGTTACAAGGATGCCGCTTTTGAACTCAGGGTCCGCGAACACGAACGTCAGCAGGTGTTTGTGCGTGGCGGGGAAATTCTTTTTGACGAAGACGGTGGCGGCGAAGTCCTGGTGGAAGCCAGCGCTTTCGATCTTTTCCAGGCGTTTCAGAAAATTCTGAGAAGCAAGGAATTCAAAAAGGATTATGAAATCGAAATCACCACTTTTTCAGTGGCGGACCGGATGACGCATATTCTCGAAATTTTAAACTCCGCGGACAGCGTTACCTTCGACTCGTTATTTACCGTATTGAACACCCGGCAGGAAATCATCGTCACGTTTCTGGCTCTGCTGGAACTCATGCGGCTCAAGCTTCTGCGCGTCCAGCAGGTCAAACATTTTGACCCCATCCGTATTTACTCTTCTGCCGACCGGGAAACGCAGGAGGAAATTCTGCAGCAGTATCACACCTCTGGCGAGAGTGGATTTTAGTTGAACGTTTAAGATATTAAATTGAACAAAAAAACAAAAACCTCATTATTGCCCAGCGGTTTATTTTTCTTCTAATCTCCGTTTTGATCCTGCTTTCTCCCCATTGCAAATCCCTGCGATAAAACCCATACTTATTATACAAATTGAAAGAGAATTCGTCTGGCCGTCAGGAGTTTGAGTGGTTTCTCCCCATTGGGAACATTTCCATCATGAATCGGACATCGGCGTGAGAGGGCAGGGGCCTACCCTGGAAACAGCGTTTGAACAGGCCGCGCACGCGTTGACGGCGGTGATTACCGAAGAACCGGTTTCTCCGCGTTCGATAGTGGAAATTTCCCTGGAATCCCCCGATCTGGAATTCTTACTGGTGGACTGGTTGAACGCCCTGATTTTTGATATGGCCACGCGCTCAATGCTTTTTTGCCGCTTTGAAGTCGAATTGGATGGAACCCATCTCAAAGCCAAAGCCTGGGGAGAACCGGTCAGCGTTGAAAAACATCACCCGGCGGTGGAGGTCAAGGGAGCGACGCTGAGCGAGCTCAAGGTTCAGCAATTACAGGACGGAGACTGGCTGGCCCAGTGTGTGGTGGATGTTTAATCTTCCGATCAGGATTTAATCATGGAATTTTCACTGTTCAAACGCCTGTCCAAATATGAATGGCTGGTGGAGCCGTTTGGCAACATGCGGGTTCCGGCAATTCTTTTTGCCAGCGAAAAACTGCTGGACGATATGGATCACAAAGTTTACGAGCAGGCGACGAATGTGGCCTGTCTGCCGGGAATTCAAAAAGCGTCCTATGCCATGCCTGATGCGCATTGGGGATACGGGTTTCCCATCGGCGGCGTGGCGGCTTTTGATCCTGATGAAGGCGGCGTGATTTCCGCCGGTGGTGTCGGGTTCGACATCTCCTGCGGTGTGCGCACTATGCACACCGGGTTGACGCGTGAAGATGTGGAACCGGTGAAGGAACAATTGGCCGAAGCCCTGTACCGGAAGGTTCCCGCCGGTGTCGGAAGCCGGGGACTGATTAGTCTGAGTCCCGATGAGATGGACGCAATGCTTTCCGGTGGTGCACGGTGGGCCGTTCGCAAGGGATATGGAACGAAAAAAGACCTGGAAATGATCGAAGAGCAGGGGTGCATGGGAGGCGCTCTTCCAGAGGAAGTTTCTCTTCAGGCGAAGAAACGCCAGAAAAATGAAATGGGAACTTTAGGCTCAGGGAACCATTATCTGGAAGTGCAGGAAGTTGTTAAAGTATTTGATGCAGAAATCGCGGAGGTTTATCAAATTTGCGAAGGCGACCTGGTGGTAACTGTTCATTGCGGCTCCCGCGGGTTGGGTCACCAGATCGGGACGGAGTTTTTAAAAAGCATGGCTCTTTCTGCGGCGCAATTTGGCATTAAACTTCCCGACCGGGAACTGGCCTGCGCGCCGATCCACTCTGATCTTGGAAAATCTTATCTAGGAGCCATGCGCGGTGGAATGAATTGCGCCCTGGCCAACCGCCAGATCATCACCCATCTGGTGCGCGAAGCCTTTGCCGGCGTACTGCCCAAAGCGGAACTGGAGATTCTTTACGATGTCTCCCACAATACCTGCAAACTGGAAACGCATGCGATCGACGGCAACCCGAAACAGCTATTTGTTCACAGGAAAGGGGCCACCCGCGCTTTTGGCCCCGGTCACCCGGATATACCCGAAATTTACCGTTCGGTCGGACAGCCGGTTTTGATCGGCGGCACCATGGGGACGGCGTCTTATATTCTGGCGGGAACCCGCGAGAGCATGGATCTGGCCTTCGGCTCCGCCGTGCACGGTGCGGGCCGCAGTATGAGCCGTCACCAGGCCCTCAAAAAATGGCGCGGACGCGCGGTGATCGAAGACCTGGCGGGAAGGGGGATTATCATCCGCAGTCCATCCCAGCGCGGAGTGGCGGAGGAAGCCCCCGGCGCATACAAGGATGTCAGTTCCGTGGTGGAAGCTGCGGATCAGGCGCACCTCGCCAGAAAGGTGGCCCGGCTCGAACCTCTCGTTTGCGTTAAGGGGTAAGCAGGTTCCTCATAAATCACCTTCACAACCTCCGTTGCCCGAATTTTTTCTGGCGAAAATACCCTTAAAAATAAGTTTAAAAGTATTGTTATTTTTATATGGAAAATGCCGGGGATCGGGCGTATATTTTTACAATGAGGTTAAAATTTGTGCCCGGACGCAGGGGTGAAAATTCAGGTATCTTCAATTTTAAACATCATTTTCAAGAATCCAATTTTGACTTTAACTTTTGATTCTTTTAGACTTTATTTAGCTGGGATGAACTTTTTTAAAAGGAGGGGAGCCATGTCAATAAGGTCCGTTTCATTTTTTCTGGTGAGCATTCTGATTTTTTCCGGTTGTGCTTCGCAATCGGGGTGGACTCCGACGGTTGATCCCTATAATGATCCGAACAGGGCCAATATCGGACGCGACCAAATTGAATGCCGGCAACTGGCCCTACATGCTTCAGGCAATACTGCCGGTGAAGCTGGTAAAGGAGCATTAGTCGGTGGCGCTATTGGAGCTGCTACTGGCGCCGCAATCGGCGCAGCAGTGGGTTCTCCCGGTACAGGCGCGGCAGTGGGTGCTGCGGCAGGGGGCATTGGCGGCGGCGTGAAACAGGGATTTGGCTCTGAAGACCAATACAAGCAGGCATTCATCAACTGCATGCGCAATCGAGGTCATAACG
>JAJDBE010000275.1 GCA_029261515.1 Nitrospinaceae bacterium
CCGGAAGAACGGTAAGAAACACTTATATTTCTTACTTATCCGTTGCCGCTTACCTGGCCCTGACCGTAGAGAGCACCACCCACCTGCAACTCCTCAATCCCGAAATTAAAATATCCCTGCCCATCATAGGGGTGCAATTGCCGGTATTCGGCTTTTATCTGGTCGCTCCGATAATTTTATTCTTCTTCCATGTTTATTTTTTACTGCATGTCTCTCAATACGCAGGGTATTTGACATTGTTTGCCGAGAGATCGGGGAAGAAACTCGATGAACTGGAGGCGGTTGGTTTTCCCTCCATGTTCAAAACGGTGTTTATTCAAAACAAATTTGTCGTGGATGGAGTGACGTTTTATGTGATGAGTCTTATTATATTTTTGTCTTTTTTCACGATCGTCCCCATCATTCTGCTCCGCACCCAATTAAAATTTTTACCTTACCACTCTCCGTTTTTAACTGGCCTGCATCAAATCTTATTTCTGTTGTCTTTATTTTTCGCGGCCTTTTATACCATCCGAATCCTGAGATTGATGCAGGAGGATCAATCGAAATCCTGGTTAATATGGCTTATAAACTGCATAAAATCCTGCTTCCCTCCGCAAGCGAATTATAAAACCTGGAAAGGGCTGAAGCGGGTTTATTTATTGTTTGTTTACTCCCTATCTGCATTGTTTTTTAATGTTGTTTTATCCTGGCTGAGTCTTTTTGTATTTGTCATTCCAACGACCAATGAAGAATGTTTTAAAGATTACCAGCGTCCCATGGTTGAATGGGTCTCCAGGGTAATTTTTAATAAATCTTTTCCCGATAATACCTCCTGTTTGAAAATCAGCGATGCTGTTTCCCGGAAACTAAACTTAAGAGAAAAGAAACTGGCCCTGCAACCCAGCGACACATTAATTGCGGCTTATATTGATAAAGACGGAAATAAAAACGAAGAAAAGTTATTTAAAGAAATTGGAATCCTAAGTTTGAGGGAACGGGATTTGAGATTTGCGGATTTTTATGGTGCTGATTTAAGAAAAGCCGATATGCGAAACGCTCAGCTGCAAGGCGCGGGTTTGGTATGGGCTCAGCTTCAAGGCGCGATTTTGGAGGAGGTCCAACTTCAAGGTGCGGATTTACGGAAGGCCAATCTTCAAGGCGCGAAATTGGAGAGGGCCAATCTTCAAGGCGCGGATTTGCAGTGGGCCAATCTTCAAGGCGCAAATTTAAGAGAAGCTAACTTTCAAGGCACAAATTTGCGTGAAGCGCAGTTTCAAGGTGCCGTTTTGTATAAAACCGAGTTTCAAGGGGCTAACTTGAGTAGTGCCGGGCTTCAGGGAGTAACTTTATTCGAGGCCCAGCTCCAAGGTGCGAATTTGTTCGACACCCAGCTTCAAGGAGCGAGTTTGCCCCAGGCCCAGCTTCAAGGTGCGGGTTTGTCCTCCGCTCAACTTCAAGGCGCGGATTTGCGGAGTGCCCAACTTCAAGGGGCGAGTTTGCCCCAAGCCCAGCTTCAAGGGACAAATTTGAACGAAGCAAACCTTATGGGGGCATTTATGGAAGAGGTCAACCTTCAAGGAGCAAGATTAGCTTATGCAGACCTTCGAGGAGCACAATTGACTTATACTGACCTTCAAGGAGCAAATCTATACGCGGCTCATCTTGAAGGTGCGAATTTTTATCGTACCCTTTTTGAGAATGCGAGTTTTATGGGAGCAAATTTGGGGCCCTTGGAATTTGAAGAGGATGAGTTGGATTCGATCATCAAAATGATGCCTGACAAGAAGATTATTCGAGAGTCATTTGCCGAGCAAATGCGGAAAAGATTGGGGATGTTAACTTCCATCAATGTCAATTCGCAATCAAAAATTCTTCACTCCTTTCCTGAAGATGAACAAACTCAATTTAAGGACCTAAAGTCCCAAAGCTCTGATGAAAATGAGGAAATGAGGAAAAAAATTTACCAGCGGTTACTATGTGAGTACCCTATATTGATAAAGCAAAATTTGGAAAACCTTGATGAGTACTCAGGGCCTGAAGCCAGTCTTCCAGTAACTCCGCATGAAGTGAAAGAGTATGCTTTGAAACATTGTCCTGGGGATTTGCCGGAGAAGCACCGGAAATCTAAAAGCACACCTCAAAAAGATCACCCTTCGACCACCTCAGGGTGACATGATTTGGAAACCTGCTATAATCCCTTTTCATCCTGTTAATCCTGTCTAAAAATACTTTGTGAGTGGGAACAATGGAAAATGAAACGGTGCGGACCATTCAGGGGCGTCTGGAAATTCTGACCAAGGGCCTGGTGAGCGAGGAGAACTCGGTGCAGTATTACGACTCGCTGATCGAAAAAACTCCGGAGGATTCGGAAGAAAATATCGGCAAGCGGCGCATGTTTGCGGACCTGAAGCAGGAAGAAATGAAACATGTGGAAAAGTTCAAAACCCTGATTCAGCATTGGGAAGGCAAATTGCGCGAACTGGAGGGATGATTTTTAACCTACCCCCCTCACCTAGCCTCTCCCTGTCATCCTGAGCTTGTCGAAGGAGGGGAGAGGGATTGTATTGAATAAAATCCCCCCGGGCCCCTTTGAAAAGGGGAGTAAAAATAAAGAAACCACTACCCTCTTCCCTGTTTTCCCTTTCCTCCTCTGCGCCTTTGTGGCTCAGCTTTTTCTGAGGCACCTGTAACCCTTCAATAATCAACCCGCTTTCCCCGTTCTTATTTATTGACATTGGATTTTGCTTGAAATAGAATTGATAACAATTCTCATTTTTAATTTCAAGGGGTTGTGCCTCCTCCTTGAGTGGCTCAACTATCAATATAACTTATTGTTTTATAATGATTAATTTTAATTTTTCCTAACACAGCTTATAACCGTTAAAAGGCGATCATGAAACGATATCTTCCCCTCTTCCTCATTTTGAACCTATTCATCACTCAATTAATCCTGGCAAGTGGAGTGCAGGCCGCGTCTGAATCCCTTGAAGCGAAGATCAGAAAGATCGTCATGATGATGAATATCGTCACCAAGGAATATGATGAAGGCATCGCCGACGGCAAAATCATCAACGCCGCTGAATATGAGGAAAGCCAGGTGTTTCTGGAACAGGCGTTTGATCGCTTCAAACGCTTGCCTCCGCCCTCCGGCAATAAGGATGAAGTTGCCAAATTGGAGTCCACGTTCACGGAATTGACCGGGAAGATCAAAAGCAAAGTCGACCCCGGTGACGTGCGCTCGATAATCAGCGACATCAACTCCAATTTGATGCAGGGCTACGGCATCAAGATCAGCCAGACGCCGGCGACGCCGGTCTCCCTTGAGAACGGCAAGAAGATATTTGACTCCAAGTGCGCCGTCTGCCACGGCATGACGGGAAAAGGCGATGGCCCGATCGCGGCGCAATTCGATCCCGCTCCTGCGGTTCTGGCGGACCCACAGCTCACCGGCGACGACAACACCGTCGCTTACGATAATTTTCAGGTCATCAGTGTCGGCATCGCCAACACCGGGATGATCGGCTGGTCTGACCTGCTCTCCGAACCGGAGTTGTGGGACGTCACCTATTATGTCCGTACCTTCTCCAATGACAACGTCAAATTGCCGCTGATCGCCGCCGGACTCGCCGCAGGGGATGTTGAGGGAGATGAAGGGTCCAGGTATGCAGAGACAACCATCGCCGAGGTCCGCAGTCTGCTGGACGCCAGTCTGCAAACGTTTAAAGATGGCAGTATAGAAGACGCGGCAGACCAGGCCTTCGACGCCTATCTCACTTATGAAAAAATCGAATCGGGATTGATCGGAAAACGCAAGGAACTGGGATTGAAGCTGGAATCGGCGTTCAGCCGTTACCGGGCGGAAATGAAACGCAATGCCCCTGTAAACCATGTGGAAAAGATCCATGCCGACATTCACGTCGATCTTAGTCAGGCGCTGGATGTTCTGCAGGAGAAAATCGGCTTCACCGGACTGTTCATTCAATCGTTTTCCATCATCGTGCGTGAAGGGTTTGAAGCCATTCTGATCATCGCCGCGTTGATCGCCTTTTTAAGAAAATCCCGCAATCAGGACAAGTTGAAATCGATCTACACCGGCGTCGCGGCGGGCATATTGGGAAGTTTTGCAACCGCCTACGTCGTGCATGAAATATTGCATTTGAGCATGGCCAGCCAGGAAATTCTTGAAGGCTGGATCATGCTGGTGGCGGTGGTGGTGCTATTCTGGGTGAGTTACTGGCTGGTGTCGAAAATCGAAGCGGAGAAATGGCAAACCTACATCACCAAAAAAATGAAAACGGCGGTGTCCACCGGAAGCGCACTGGCTCTTGGCGGCGTGGCGTTTTTGTCCGTCTACCGGGAAGGGTTTGAGACCGTTCTCTTCTATAAAGCCCTGTATCTGTATGCAGGCGATGGCAGTCAGGGCATCATCCCTGGGTTTTTCGCCGGATGCCTGGTGCTGACAGTGGTGTATTACCTCATCAATCAGTTGGGGATTCGCGTTCCCATCAAATGGTTTTTTGCTTTCACCAGCGTGTTTCTCTATTACATGGCGTTCACCTTCATGGGCAAAGGCCTGCACGAGTTGCAGATGGGAGAAATGCTTTCCATGACTCCGGCCAACTTCGTCCCGCAGGTTTCCTGGTTGGGCATGTACCCGACATGGGAAACGTTCATCGGTCAGATGATTCTGGTGGTCGCTTACGTTGCTGCTCTGGTTTATACCTTCGGCATCAAGCCGGAAGTGGAAACAGAACAACTTAAGAAAGAAACCAGTAACATTCAAAAAGACATTTCCGTGGTGCACGATCTGGTGGAGCATATTTCGCATCACGCCAAACGCTGCGAAATCTTTTTGAAGGACACCAAGGATCAGGATTTGAAAGAACTTTCGGGGCACCTTCAGGAAATCGACGAAAAAATCCACCAGTTGTTTGACCACGTGTCATTTGTGGAAAACCGGCTTCAGGGGGAATTTGAGAAGCTGGGTCAGGCGGCGTTTGCAGGTGAAGAGAAGAAAGGATTACCTTGAGCGTCCGTTTATTTAAGAATACCCGGATATTTCACAAATGGATCGGCCTGGTTTGCGCGGTGTTCTTTATCCTTCTCTCGGTTTCCGGCTTTATTCTCATGCACTATGAGGAGTTTGGCCTCAATAAGATCGAGGTCAGCGGCAAATACCTGCCCGACAAATATTTTCAGGTGGCCACCGCAAAGCGGCCCGTTCAATCCCTCCTTGTCACTGAAGGCAATCGCAAAACCATTTATGTGGGAACCTCGCATGGCCTTTACCGCTCCGACGATACAGGAAAGAATTGGACGGAGCTTAAACAAGGATTGTTCAATCAGGACATTCGCGTTTTAGCTCAGCCTG
This sequence comes from Nitrospinaceae bacterium, assembly GCA_029261515.1. Taxonomy (GTDB): domain Bacteria; phylum Nitrospinota; class Nitrospinia; order Nitrospinales; family VA-1; genus JAJDBE01. The sequence goes on from JAJDBE010000275.1 coordinate 5,354, forward strand.
CGGAAGAAAGCCGCACCGTTTATGCCGGAACCGGCGGCGGGATTTTTAAATCCGAAGATGGCGGCGATCACTGGCCGGAATGGTTCGATGCCTCCAGCGGTCTGGAAAGCGGTGAGGTGAACGACCTGGCGATTCATCCTGAAAACCCGGACACACTCTATGCCGCCACCCAGGGAGGATTATTTTTCACGGAAGATGGCGGGGAATCATGGGAACTCTCTTTTGATGGTGAACAAAATCCTGTGACACTCGTCCGGCTGTCTGCCGTCAACCCGCAAACGGTTTATCTGGCGACAAAGAACGGGGTCCATCGCAGCAAAAATGGCGGCCAAAACTGGCAGAGAGTTTGGAGCGATCAAATATCCGAGGTTCTCAGCCTGGTTTCCCTCAACACCGAACCGGAATTTATTTATATCGGCACGAAGTCCGGCTTGTTTAAATCGTTCAATCAGGGGCGGAATTGGATTAAAGATAGACATAAAGAGATCACCGCGGTGGTTTGCCTCATTGCCAATCCAAATGACATTGCGGACCTCTTGGTTGCGGCGGACGATAAGGTGTTGGCCTCGAAAGACGGCGGCGATAATTGGCGGGAGATTTCTTATTCAGCAGGAAGCGAGAATTCGCAGGGCATGGCACATGTGACGCGTATACTCCGGGTCAAAAGTCCCTCCCCTCTTCAACTTGTGGGCACGACGGAAGGACTTTTTCTTTCCAGCGACGGTGCAAACTCCTGGACAAAAATCGAATTGGCGAACGGCAATGGCCAGGCCGTTTTGGAAGAAAGAAAAATGGACCTGGTAAAACTGGTGACCGAAATCCACACAGGGCGTTTTTTCGGTTCTTACTTTATGCTACTGGTGGACCTGGCGACACTGGGGTTGGTGGTGCTGGTTTTTACAGGAATCGCCGTCACGGTGTACCGGAAAAAAATAAAGAAAAGTAAGAAAGTCCAGCGGGATGAGGATCTGGAAACCGATATGCTGATCGATATTCGCGAAACGGCGGACGACCTGTCCAGCGAGAGCATGGAAATTCACGACATGATCGAACACATCAGCAATCATCTGGAAAAATGCAAATCGATTTATCTATCCAAGGAAAAGAAAGAGATCGCAGAGATCGACCGCCACATCACGACACTGGATAAGAAAATGCACAACCTGATGCAGAGGATCGGCGAGTTTGATAAATATTCAAGAAACTGAGAGTGGATCGTTACACACGCTCATGTCGAGAGAAAATATTTTGAACGACAGGAAGCCATTTTTTGACGTCAACTCCTGTTATTAGAAGTAAATCTCCCGGCTGGACCGTATCGGACAGCAGTTTCATGCCCTCTTCGGTACCGCTAACGGTATCCACACGCGGAGGAGGAGTGCCGAGGTTTAAAAAGGCTGTCTTCAGGCGTTCAGGCACCTCTCCAGGTTCCCGGTTTCGTCTGTATTTTTCGTGGTCATAGCACACGATATGATCGAAATGCCCTACA
>JAJDBE010000276.1 GCA_029261515.1 Nitrospinaceae bacterium
ATAGGCAATCTATAGTATGCTGTCCTGTCACCCTTAAGAGAGGTCCGAGGCAGATCCAACGTCTCCCTTAGGCCATACAAGCCTTTGAAGTATAAAAGGTAAGTAAATTTTTCGGAAATTTACTGGAAGCACCAATAAAAATCACCGAAGGTATTGACAAAATTCAGCTCGGTCCCTATATTCACCCCTTTAATTTGTGAATAAACCTATGAGTTTAAAGGAAAAACTCCGTTCAGACATGAAGGAGGCCCTAAAATCCAAAGAAGCCATTCGCCTGAACACGATCCGCAGTATTAATTCTGAAATAAAAAACCGCGAAATTGATCTTAAAAATGAACTCGATGACGAGGCCGTCATCGCCATCATTTCCAGTCAGATTAAGAAAAGAAAAGAATCCATCGCTTTATTTGAGAAAGGCAACCGGACCGATCTCAGCGAAAAAGAGCAGAAAGAAATCGAAATACTGGGACATTATTTACCCGAGCAGGTCCCCGAAGAGGAATTGCGCAAACGAGTACAGGAAGTGATTGAGGAAGTGGGTGCAAGCACTCCTGCGGATTTGGGGAAAGTCATGAAAAAACTGATCCCCGAATTTAAAGGAAGAGCGGACAACAAGATAATCAAGGATTTGGTCAGCGAGGTTTTAAACCAATAGTGGCGACTTCACAATTCAAGGTTTCAGGTTAGCACTCTATCCACAAAGTTCGTCTTTCAAAGGTTTCCCAAACGGCATTTCTTCAATCTGCCGACTTAACAGGATTTCAAGTCACGGGGGAAACCGCTCTCTAAACCTAAGAATTTTTGACTTCACAGCATATTGAAACAGCATATTCCCGAAAATATTATCGAAGAAGTGCGGACACGCACGGATGTTGTTGCCGTCGTCTCGGATACGGTTGTCCTTAAAAAGAGCGGCACCAACTTCAAAGGCCTCTGCCCTTTTCATTCGGAGAAAACTCCATCGTTCACCGTCAGTCCTGAAAAGCAAATCTACCATTGCTTCGGCTGTGGCGCCGGTGGCAACGCGTTTAAGTTCTTAATGGAAACGCAGAATATTTCGTTTGTTGAAGCCGTAAAATCTCTGGCGGCCAAGGCGCAAATATCGATTCCCACACCGGCCAGGTCGGGAAGCGAAAATCAAAGGGACAAAGAGCGTGAACGGACAATAGGCTTAAACCGGCTGGCCGGGGATTTTTTTTCAGCGACCTTGAAACACCCCACGCGGGGTAAAAAAGCGCTGGAATATTTAAATTCCAGGGAAATTAACGGCGAGACTCTCGATCAATTCCAGATTGGCTGGGCCGGGCCGAATTGGGACGATTTGTTGAACGCCCTGGTAAAAAAAACACAATGTTCACGGGCCGACCTGGAAAAGGCGGGGCTGGTCAAACAGAAAGATGGATCACCAGACCGGTTTTATGACCGTTTCCGCAGCCGGATCATCATCCCGCTCAAGGACCTTTACGGCAACATCATCGGATTTGGCGGCAGGTTGATCGAACCCGGAGAACCGAAATACCTGAATTCTCCTGAAACGCTGATTTATAAAAAAGGCAAACAGCTTTTTGGCCTGAATCTCGCCAAAGACAGCATTCGCAGGGAGAAACTGGCCATCGTTGTGGAAGGCTATTTTGATCAGATCCGGGCCTTTCAGAAAGGAATTAAGAATGTGGTGGCGACCTGCGGCACGGCGCTGACTCCCGATCAGGCGCGTTTATTGAAAAACCACACAACAAACGCCGTTTTGGTGTTCGATTCCGATCCCGCCGGGAAACTTGCGGCGGAACGGGGCTTTGAGGTCCTCCTCGAGCAGGATTTTAACGTCAAAATGGTGGTTTTGCCCCAAGGTCAGGATCCGGACTCCTATATCCGCGAGGCAGGTCCAGAGAAATTTTTGCAAGAAATTAAGAACGCCAGGCCCTTTCTTGAATCCTATATTGATGGGCTCATTGAAAAAAATGGCCTTGAGACACCCTCTGGACGGATGAATTCGGTCAATGGGGTGCTTCCCCTGCTTAAGAAAGTTAAAAGCAACCTGGAGCGTGGGGAATGGGTCAAGTACGTTTCCGAAAAAATAGGGGTTGCCGACAAAGCGCTGCTAAAGGAACTGAATAACGCGCTCACCCAGAACCAAACATTGGTCAAGAGAGCGCCGGAAACCACTGCCCGTGTAAAAGCCGGGCCGGAATTTTATTTGATCCACTTGTTATTATTGGGGAAAAATGTCCGTAAAGAACTCCGTGGACAGGTTTCCCTCGATGAATTCAGCGACCCTGGATTGAGACAGGCCGCAGAGTTGATCTATGAATGCATCGACTCTGAACAACCGGTAGAAATCGACCGCCTACTGGATCAGACGGACAACACCGAAATCAAGGCGTTGCTGACTCGAATCGGCTTTCAGCCGATTGCTTTTGACAACTGGGAAAAAGCCACCGCCGATTGCATTCGCCAGTTAAGAAAGAAAAATGTAGAGCAAAAAATAAAGGAATTAAAACGGCTGAGAAATGAAGCGGAAAAAGCCGGAGAATCGGAGCAGTCCCGAAAGATCCATGCCGAGCTTCAAAAAATGCAGCTTTCATTGATTCCAGGGTAGAAATTTTAGTTTTAAGGACTATTTTAATTACCAAGCCATTTTAGGAGAAACTGTGTCGATGCCCAATACGGATAAACTCACCAATGTTTCTGAAATCAACCAGTTGATTTCTCATGGTAAAGAAAAAGGATACCTCACTTACGAAGAGGTGAACGATGTCTTGCCTTCCGATCTGGTCACCCCCGAACAAATCGATGATCTCATGCACCTGTTTGGAGAAAATGAGATCGACATCGTCGATACCACGATAAAAGGGGAAAAACTGATCGCTGAAAAAGGCGGCAGTCAAAATAAGGGGGACAACTCTTCAGACGACAACCCGACTGCCAAAGCCGACACCGTCTCCATCGATGACCCGGTCCGTATGTATCTACGCGAAATGGGCACCATCTCCCTTTTAACCCGTAAAGGGGAAGTGGAAATCGCCAAACGAATCGAAGCGGGCCAACAGGAAGTCATCTCCGCCGTCGCCAACTGCTCGGTCACTGTCAGAGAAATCATTGAACTCGGAGAAAATATAAAAAAGGAAGAAATCCGCGTCTTTGACGTCGTTCTGACCTCCGAGCCGGAAGAGAAGAAGGAAGAGCTGGAAAAAGGTGAGACCAAAAAATTCCTGAAACATTTAAAGAATCTCAAAGTTCAGGAACAAAAGCTCCAACGTATACAGAAACGCTGTTCCGGATCCCGGCTATCTGAAAAAATGAAAACCAAGTTACAGAAAGAAGTGAAAGACCAGCAAAAGGTCATGGAGAAAATCGTTTCGGACATCAACCTGAATCCGGACGTGATGGACGCTATCATAGAAAAAATCTACGACATCGCCGCCCAAATCCGTGCCGCTGGCAAAGAGGAGCGGAATCTCGAAAAACAATTGGGAGTGACCCTCGCCGAAATCAAAAAACTGGCGAAAAATTGGGCCAAACAGAAAAGCGTGAAACTGCCTTCCAACAAGGTCATCACCCGGGTTCAATACGACAATCACCTTAAAATGGTGCAAACGGGACGCAGAAAGATCAAAAAAGTTGAGAAAGAAACCAACATTGCCAAAGACGAATTACTGGCCACCGTCCGTTCCATTGCCAGAGGCCGGGTAAAAGACAAAACCGCCAAGCGTGAATTGGCCGAAGCTAATCTGCGACTGGTCGTCAGCATCGCCAAAAAATACACCAACCGCGGCTTGCAGTTTCTCGATCTCATCCAGGAAGGCAACATCGGCCTCATGAAAGCCGTCGACAAGTTCGAATACCAGAGGGGTTACAAATTCAGCACCTACGCCACCTGGTGGATTCGCCAGGCGATCACCCGGGCCATCGCCGATCAGGCACGCACCATCCGTATTCCTGTGCATATGATCGAAACCATCAACAAGCTGATCCGCGTCTCCCGACACCTGGTGCAGGAGTTGGGCCGGGAACCCACCCCGGAAGAAATCGCCGATAAAATGAGCCTGCCGGTGGATAAAGTCCGGAAAGTGCTGAAAATCGCTAAAGAACCGATCTCCCTCGAAACGCCGATCGGCGAAGAGGAAAACAGTCACCTGGGCGATTTTATCGAGGACAAAAAGGTTCTTTCGCCCATCGATTCCGTCGTCAAGAAAGACCTCAAGGATCAAACGCTAAAAGTCTTGTCCACTCTTGCCGCACGCGAAGAAAAAGTATTGCGCAAGCGTTTCGGCATCGGTCTCGATTCCGAACACACCCTAGAAGAAGTCGGGCAGGACTTTGCCGTCACCCGCGAACGCATCCGGCAGATCGAGGCCAAAGCTCTGCGCAAATTGCGGCACCCAAGCAGAAGCAAAAAGTTGCGGAGTTTCGTGGAAGGCTAAACTTCCAGGGCCTATAGCTCAGTTGGTAGAGCCCCCGGCTCATAACCGGTAGGTCGGAGGTTCGAATCCTCCTGGGCCCACTCCTCGCCGGAGAGGCAACTTGCTGACGATAGGCAAACTTCCCTTGGTCAAGCACAAACTTTTTCGTAGAACCCTTGTGAAAATATCAATGACTTGCAGCTTAGGTTGCAAGTCATTTTTGTTTGTGAGTAGCACTATGGGTAGCAATTTGAGCCACTTCCCATTTATAGCCCCACTTTTTGCAAGATGACGCTTTTGAACCTGCGCAGAAAACAAGAATTGTTTCTGGACGGAATACAAGAGTCCTTCAAATTTCTCAATCTTACATATTCTCGGTTAATCAAAGAACAGATGGAACACGATCTAAGAGAGTCGGTCAACTTCTCAGAGCCCTGATTCTTGGAGGAGAGGGAGGAAGTCAAAATTGGTTCACGAGGTTTTGGAGGAGATACACAGAAAAAAATTACTTGGATGAAAACTCTAGAGTCGGACCATTCGGGCCAGTTTCGGGATGATACGTTTTATTTTTACTTCGACTCTTTCCAGATTTTTTGAATATTTGAAACTAATTTCCAGGTATTTGTCCCTTAAATAATTTGATCGGGGCAAGCCATGAGAATATCCACTTCTTCTAGCTTCTCTGCAGGGAAGGCAAAACTCGCATGGTTTCCCATTCTTTCTTGGTCTATGGCAAAACCAAACCTTTTGCAGGATTTCCAAAAATCCATTCTCCCGGGCAACCTGCTCCATTTCCATTTTTGTGACATAATAAATGGGAAAACGAAAGTATTTAAAAACACTTAACGCATTTTCATGGCTTAGATCATCTTTCACTCGGCATTCATGGCCCTCCCCGGTTAATTCTTGAAGAATGACCTTTTCCAATAAACTTGGTTTCAGTTTTTTCTCATGACCCAATTCCAAATCACTCAAACCATGTTGATCCGCATATCTTGCAAGCCAATCATATTGCCGCCCCAATTTTACTTCACAAGAGAGCTGTTGCCATTTGCGGGTGATCTCTGGATTGGCTTTTATCTGATTTCGATACCCGGTTATGGTAGCTCGTAACAAGTTCTTCGTTTGCGGAAATTTTTTCAAGAGATCTTTTTTTATAACCTCCATGGCATCGAACTCGTTCTCGGTAGATTTTCTTTCATGGTCCACGATGTAATAAGGCTGAACCATTTTTTTTTCGAGTAAAAGGAGGTGAAGCAACCGATAAGTGGAATCCCAACCGCCCGTCCACAACAGCTTTATGGGAGCAATTCCATTTTGATTATCTACCTGGTCCTTTGGAGGAGTATTCATAAATGAATTGAGAGGATAGAAGTATTTTTTTTACAATACATTAAAAATGTAAAAGACACGGAAAGAAATCGTCACAATTGTGTCAATCTTCAACTGCCTACATTTTTTATTCTTCTCCCAAAATAGAGCCCCATTCTAGTCAAAGCAAAACCAAGATCAATAGCTCATTTTATTTAGCACTTCATGGCAATGATTGTTATTCGGCCATCCGAAACGAATAATTCATTTATTGGGAAATACAAATTCCGGGCCGTTTTTTTCAAAAATATTTCAATTTATTGGATTGATCCGCGGGGCAAAAAATCTGCCGAATCGCACGACAAACTGTATTATATGAACCATTCTTAGATTTGTTCTTCTGCGCACTCAAAATAGCGCCATTCAACTGTTCGTAAATTTAGCCCTGCAATTACCGTCAAAAAGGAAAGATTTAAAACCGCATGTCGAATGGAAAAAGTAACAAACCAATAACATTTGCCTCTTCCGTTCGATTGTCCGGAAACAAGATGGTTGTACTGGTGAATAATAGAAGTTTGACGGTCAATGCACCCAGTCGTTTACTAAGGAACCTGATTGAAGTTATTGATGGCACACGCAACCTGGAAACTATCATTGCTTGTCTGCCCCAGCAGTTTGATCGGACCGATGTGCAAAATTTTTTGCACGATCTGCTTGCGCGCAAAATTCTTGTCCCTACAGACCAATGGATTCAAAGCCAATGGCCCTGGGTACGGAATCCTCGCCCGTATCATTTGGATGTTCCGTTTGATTTACCCAGTAAGCTTAAGAAAGCGGCAAGCGACCGCGTTCAGAAGCTCGATCCCGAATTACAGATTTTGCGGGCTCCAAAAAATGAATTTTTGGCTTCTCTGCAGGAAAGGATGACCGAACGTGAGTTTGACTATTCTCCGCTGTCGAACGAGAAAATCTGTGCCCTACTTTACGCCGGCTATGGCGTTTTAGACAAAGCGACAACGGGTCCGCTCGAAAAAAGAGCCCGGCGTACGATTCCATCGGCTGGAGCCATATACCCCCTTGTATTTACCTGGGTCCAATGGCGAAAGACAAGAAAATTAGATTCAGGCGTGTACCGCGTTCACTTTGGAGCATCGCGTAAAATTGGTTTTGAGAAACTCTCCAGCCCGCCAAATAAAATCTTCAGATCCCTGATAGATCCAACCGGAGTTTCTTCCGGTCATGGGACCGTAATTATCAGTGGAAACTTTTCCCTCTCCGGATTGAAATATGGCAACAGAGGCATTCCATACTGTCTGATTGAATCGGGCCACGCCGCTCAGAATATTCAACTGTGCGCCATAGAGTTAGGGGTAGCGGTTTATATCACTGGCGATTTTTTTGATGATCGCTTAAAACGCCTCACCGAACTTCCGAATGTTGAACCGCTTTTAGCCCTCACGGTAGGGAACAAGCCAGCAAAAAAAAATAAAACTGTAAACCCCAAACCCGAACTGTCCTTTTCCTGGATTGATTTTGACAATAACCCTTATCAGCCGCCTTTTCATTTAGCGCGCGCCAATTTATTCTTGAATGGATTGACTTCAGGCTGGTGTTGGGGCCGTGATGAAGACCCTCTTCTGGCCTATGATAAAGCCGTTGCGGAAACTGTAGAGCGCCTGGCCTGCCTCA